>JAGOWQ010000046.1 GCA_018060185.1 Leptotrichiaceae bacterium
TTCTTATATAATATTTATATCACACATTTTTTATATGTCAATTTTTAAATTTTTTATATTTTTTTCGTCTACTTTAATTTCATATTCACATTTTTATTAATTATTTTCTTTCTCTTAAAAAATAAACGATTTACTTTTTCATATTTTTTCGTGTATAATATAAAAGTAATTTTTAAAAAAATATATAATTTAAAATTTATTATGATATATTATAAATTTAGGAGCCTAAAATGAATATTTTTGAACCCATTAACAAATATTTTCTAGAAAATAAAAAAATTGATATTACTTTTTCTAAATTAATAAATAAAAAAGAAAAAGATTTTTTAAAATTCATTTTCAAAAAATACAATTTAATGACTATTTTAGAAAAAAGTTCCATTGTAGATAATCTATCACTATATGATATATTGAAAGAATTAAAGTATAAAGACGTTTCACAATTACAAAAATTTTTAAATAATCTTTTATCAAAAAAAATTAATTTTAATATTTATAGTGATAAAAAATTAGTAGTCTCGGGAAGTTTTCCTATTTTTTCATCTTACAGTATTGTTTATGATAAAATAAATTTTACATTTACAAGAGAAGTATATCTCGGAAGAAAACCAAACACATTATTTTATCTTTTAAGAATAGATTTTTTAATATTTATAGGTGATGAACTTTCTTATAAATTGTATACTTATTTAATTTCTTCTAAAACAATTAGAAATACAACAGAAATATGTTTGTCGGAATTAAAAGAAATTTTGAATGCAAAAAATAAATATGAACGTTTCTTTGATTTTGAAACAAAAATATTAAAAAAAGCAATTGATGATATTAATTTATTTTCAAATATTAAATTTCAATACAAAAAAATAAAAACTGGTGAATTTAAAAATAATAAAGTTGAAAACATATTATTTACTTTCAATGATAAAGAAATCAACTCAGAAATTCAAGAAAACATTGATTTAAACAGCACTGCTAATGAAATTATAAACATTGTAAAAGAAGATATAAAAGATTTTCATTCTACTTATCTACTTATAAAAAGTTATATTAGAAAAAGAGGCGTAGACTATGTTCAAAAAAATATCAATTATGTTAAGAAACATTTTAAAACGAATGTAGAACAAAATTTAAAAAAATCTTTATTTCTTGATTTAGCGAAATCAACTTCAATAAAAAAAGAAAAGACATTAGTAAGTATAAAAAGACAATATTCCACTCCATTTTTAATTCATCTTGAAATATCTACTATTTTTAAAAAAAATAATTTAAATATTGAATTTCAAGAACTTTTAGATTCTGGTTTTTTCAATAAACTAAATATTTTAAAAAATAATGAGATTTTAGAAAAAAAATTTGATAATTTTAATCTTTACGTACATTACTATACATTACAGGAAAGTACAATTATAATTAAAGTGAGAGAAAAATAAAACTTTTATTCGATAATTGTCCTTAATATTTCAAAACTACCATTTAAAGCAATATTAATATGCGGGGGTATAAGTAAAGACTCCCCTTTTTTTATATTCAAATTTTGGTATTTTTCATTTTCATCTTTAAAAATTATATCTCCTGCCCCATCTAAAATAGAATATATAATCATACTTTCATTACTTATATCTTCAAAAGCTTTTTCTATTTTAATTTTATCAATGGAATAGTATTTTTTTCTAATTATCGTTTTTCTAGTTTCTCCTATGTTAAAATCTGTATTTATAACAACTGCTTTTCTTTCAAAATCAATTACTTCTGCAGCCTCCTCTATGTGTAGTTCTCTTTTTTTCCCGTTACTTTCTACTCTATCAAAATCATAAATCCTATATGTTATATCAGAATTTTCCTGTATTTCAGCAAAAAGTATACTCCCTTTTAATGACGCATGAACCATTCCAGGAGTAATATCAATAAGATCTCCTTTTTTAACCTTTATCTCTTCAAATAAGTTTGTAAAATCATTTTTTTTAGTTTTTTTCAAAAATTCTTCCTTTGTTACCCCCTCTTTCATTCCCATAATTAAAACTGCATCTTCACTTGCTTCCATTATAAACCATGATTCACTTTTACCAAGTTCATTATATTTTTTTAATGCTACTTCATCATCAGGATGTACTTGAATAGAAAGTCTGTCGTTTACATCTAAATACTTTATAAGTAGTGGAAATCTCTCTTTATATTCACTATAAATTTTTTCTCCTACTAATTTTCCTTTATATTCATCATAAATTTCTTGTAAACTTTTTCCTTTTAAATAACCATTTTCAACTACGCTCATTCCATTAGGATGAGCAGAAATTTCCCATGATTCTCCTATATTTACTTTTTCAGGTAAATTCATATTAAGACTTTTCCCTAATTCTCGTCCTCCCCATATTTTTTCAACAAATACTTTTCTAAATATCAAAGGATATAACATCTTTTCACCTCTTTTTTATTTTTCCCATCCATCTATTTCATTTGTTTTAGAAACTTCTTTTATCCAGTAACCAGATTTTTTTATTGTTTTGATTTGTGTAGATAAATCAAGTGAAATATATCCATATCTGTTTTTATATGAATTTGTCCATGACCAGCAATCTATAGGAGTCCACGAATGAATTCCAAAACAATTTGAACCTTCTTTTATTGCTTTATGCAAATAAGTCCAATGTTCCCTAAAAAAATCTATTCTGTAATCGTCTTCTATAATACCTTTATCATTTTTAAATCTTTCCTCACCTTCAACACCCATACCACATTCAGAGACAAACCATTTAATATTTTTGTAATTTTTTTGAATATTTTTAGCTATGTCATACATTGCAGGAGGATATATTTCCCAACCCCTATAAACATTCATTCTTTTATCTGGCATATCATAATTTTCAAAATATTTATCAGGGAGCCATCCTTTAGAATAATCAAATTCTGTCTCTCTTTCTTTTATTCTTCTTGGTTGATAATAGTTCACTCCTAAAAAATCTACTGTATTTTCTTTTATATCTTTCAATTCCGTTTCGGTACTTTCCCATAATACTCCATCTTTTTCTAAAACATCCAAAAGTAACTTAGGAAATTCTCCATAAACTGCTGGATCTAAAAAAGAATTATTAAATACCGCGTCTGAAAATTTTGCTGCTTCTAAATCTTCTTTTTTAT
This sequence comes from Leptotrichiaceae bacterium, assembly GCA_018060185.1. GTDB lineage: Bacteria > Fusobacteriota > Fusobacteriia > Fusobacteriales > Leptotrichiaceae > JAGOWQ01. The sequence goes on from JAGOWQ010000046.1 coordinate 3,136, forward strand.
TACTTCTCGGATAAGAAGGCGTTAAGTTTAAAATAACTCCTATTTCTCCTTCATTTCCTGTTTCTTTTTTATAATTTTTATATTCTTTTATAACTCTTGCTGAAGCTAATGCAGTATTATATAAAACTTGCATAGCTTTTTTACCATCAACAATTAATGGATAATGAAATTGATACATATACTGTGCTTCCACTGGTACTATTGGTTCATTAAATGTTGCCCAATATTTTACTTTATTTCCAAATAATTCAAATGATTTCTTAGCATATTTTACAAATAACTCAACTACATGTTTAGATTCCCATCCTCCATATTTATTTTGTAACTCTATTGGCATATCAAAGTGAAATAAATTAATCATAAGTGTTATATCATTTTTTTTTAATTCTTCAATTACTTCTGTATAAAATCTGACTCCGTCTTCATCCACTTCTAAAGTTTCAAAATCTTTAATTAGTCTAGTCCATTGGATTGAAGTCCTTAGTGAATTTAAGCCTATTTCTTTATACAATTTAATGTCTTCCCTAAAACTATTATAAAAATTTGAGGCAATATCAGGTCCAATTTCATTGAAAAAAACACTTTTATCCGTGTCAAACCAATGGTCAAATATATTTTTATTTTTTTTATTAAATCTTCCTTCAGATTGCGGTCCAGAAGTTGCAGAACCCCACCAAAAATTATCTGGAAAGCATAATTTCACCATAACTTTTCCTCACTTTCACCATTTTTTATATTATACTCTAAAAATACTTTTTTTACAAATTTAACAAAATATATTTTGTACTAAATTAACAAATCATATATTATATTAATATCCCCTATATAAAAAATTATATTTTACAAATATATAAATCCATAGTATACTTACAATATAAAAATAAAATTTTTAGGAGGAATTACAATGAAAAATCTAACTTGGTTATGGTGGAAAAATTTATATACAACCTAATATTTCCCACCAACAATTTAGAGTCATTTGTAATTTATATTTAATTTATTAATTAAATGTATTCATACATAGGAGGTATTGGTGTTATTCATCCAATACCTTATTTTTTTCAAATCTCTATTATTTGGTTTAAATAATAGAGATTTTTTTATTAATTTTTTATACTAAATTTCTAGGAGGTTATTATGTTATTAAAAGAACCACTTCACTATTATTATATTATTAGAGAAAAATTTGAAAATTCATATTTGGCGGAGGATACAAGACAAATAATAATAGGGATAGATTGTGAATATATTGATTCTTACGAGTACAATTACAAAACATTAGAACAATTTTACAATATACAAAAATCCATAGCACCTTTTTCAGGATTATTTGGAACTTTTTCTTATGAATCAATACATTATTTTGAGGAAATAGAAGAAATAAAAAAAGAAAACTTTTCTTTCCCAAAATTTATTTTTGCCAATGCAAAGGCTTATCTCCATTATTCCAAAATAAGTAAAGAATACTCTTTTTACGGAGATGAAAAAAAATATTACTCTTTTATAGAAAAAGGCGACGTCTCTTTAAAAGAAAAAAATAATAAACAAAAATTTTATAATATAAAAACTGATTTTAAAAAAGAAAAGGAACACTTTTATAACATTGTAGAAAAAGCAAAGAAATATATAAAATCTGGAGATATTTTCCAAGTAGTTTTAAGTGAACAACTACATTTACAAACAAATATGGATTCTCTCGACTTCTATAAATATTTATCTATTGCAAACCCGTCACCTTACATGTTTCATTTTCCTACAAAATATGGTGATGTGGTAGGTTCAAGTCCTGAAATACTAGTAGACGTATTTTCCGACAACATTTATATAGCACCAATTGCTGGGACAAGACCACGTGGAAAAGACGCTAATGAAGACGAAATATTTGCTTGTGATCTTTTAAATGATCAGAAAGAATGTGCAGAACATAGAATGCTTGTAGATCTTGCAAGAAATGATGTAGGAAAATTTTCAGAAAGAAATTCTGTTATAGTAAAAAATCTTATGCATATAAAACATTATCAACATGTTATGCATATCGTAACAGAAGTATTTGGAAAAAAGAGAGCTGACAAGTCTATTTTTGATATACTTTCCTCAACTTTCCCTGCTGGAACTTTGAGTGGAACTCCTAAAATAAGAGCAATGGAAATAATTTCTGAATTAGAAAATTTCAAAAGAAATATATACGGAGGGGGGATAGGATTTTTACATTATAACAAAAATATGCAAATTGCTATTATAATAAGAACTGCATTTTTTGGAAAAGGTGACGATAATAATGTAAAAAATGTATTTATACAGTCAGGAGCAGGAATTGTAAACGACTCTATAAAAGAAAATGAATATAATGAAATATGCCATAAAAGAGCTTCTATTTTAAACGTGTTTGAAAAATTTTCTGTTTTTCAATTGTAGAAAACTAAAAGATATAAATTAATAAAAAGTTTAACTAATTTTATATAAAAATCAAATGAAAGGAAGAACTACTATGATATTAATAATAGATAACTATGACTCTTTTGTATTTAATGTAGAACAATATTTAAAGGAAATAACAGATGAAAATATTATAACTGTTAGAAATGATAAAATAACTTTAGAAGAAATAAAAAAATTAAACCCAAGTAAAATTGTTTTATCTCCTGGACCAAAACATCCTAAAGATAGTGGAATTTGTTTAGATATTTTAAAAAATATAAATAATATCCCTATTTTAGGAATATGTTTAGGGCACCAAGCTATGGGATTTATTTTCGGAGGTAAAATAAAAACATTAGAAAATCCTATTCACGGAAAAACTTCTCAAATTAGTATAATTAACGAAAATTCAGTTTTATTTAAAAATTTGCCTAAAAAATTTTCTGTTATGCGTTACCACTCTTTATACGTTGATGAAAAAAGTCTGCCTAAAGATTTAATAATAACTGCAAAGTCCGATGATGGGATAATAATGGCTTTAGAGCATAAAAGTAAAAATATTTATGGAATTCAGTTCCATCCCGAATCTTTTTTTACAGAATACGGTAAGATAATAATAAAAAATTTTGTTATTTCTAAGTCTCGTGATTTAAAAGAAGTAAAAATAGTAGAAAAAAATAATAATTTAGAAAAATATTTAAAAAAGCTACAAGATAATATAGCATTAACAGATAATGATTTTAAAGATATTTGTATGATTATAAACAACAAAAGTTATAATATTATACAACTTGGAGCTCTTTTAGTATTAATCTCTGAAAAAAGTTTATATCCTGAATCTCTATCATCATTTATAAAAAATATATTAGCATATAGTACTACTTTTGAAGATGAAAATCCGATGATTGATGTCTGTGGAACTGGTGGAGATGGATTTAAGACAATAAACATTTCTACTGCTGTAGCTTTTATACTAGGAGCCCTAGGTGTTAAGGTGGCTAAACATGGAAACAGGGCAATTTCTAGCAAAAGTGGAAGTAGTGATGTATTGGATAAATTAAACATACCTTTAGAAAATTCATTGATTACTCAAATCAAAAAACTTGAAGATAAAAACTTAGCATTTTTTCATGCCCCATTTTTTCATAATCTAGTTGGAGAAGTCAAAGAAGTTCGTCAACAACTTGGAATAAGAACTGTATTTAATGTGTTAGGCCCTTTATTACATCCTAATACAAAGTTAAAATATCAATTAGTGGGTCTTTATCATAAACCTATTCACAGACTTTATGCAGAAACTTTACAACTATTAGGAAGAAAACATGCCCTTGTAGTTCGTGGAAATGACGGACTTGATGAAATAACAATTTGTGACGATACAAAAATTATAGAAGTTAAGGAGGATAAAATATTAGAATATAGTATTTCTCCTGAAACATTTGGATTTAAAAGAGCATTTCATTCGGAAATTGAAGGGGGAACTCCAGAAGAAAATGCAGATATTTTAGTTAAAATATTAAAAGGGGAAGAAAATTCTGCAAAATCAGATATAGTAATATTAAATGCTATGTTTGCTCTTTATACTTCTGATGTTGTCGATCACCCTGCAAAGGCTAAGGATATTATATTAGAGGCTATAAATAGTGGAAAAGTATACCAATTTTATAAAAATTATGTAAAATAAATTATCTCAATAAATTATAAATAAAAAATTCAAATATTTAAATAATAAAGGAGATTTTAAAATGGATATATTAAAAAAAATTAAAACAAAAAGAGATAAACAATTAAAAAAAGAATTAAATATCTTCAAGCAGCCTTCTTTAAAAGAATCACTAAATAAAAATGGTCTTAAAATCATAGGAGAAATAAAAAAAGCTTCTCCTTCAAAAGGATATATAGCAAATGAAAATTTTGATCTTTTAAAACAAGCAAAATATTACGTAGATAATGGAATTTCTGCCTTTTCAATATTAACAGAAGAAGAATATTTTAAAGGTGATAACGAATTCATCAAAATAATAAGAGAAAACTTTCCTAATATTCCAATATTAAGAAAAGACTTTATATACACTCCTTTTCAAGTCGCTCACACAAAATTTTTAGGAGCATCTGCTATTCTTCTCATTGTAAGAATGCTTGATGATAAAACTCTTCACCATTTACATAGCCTTGCACAAGATTTAGAATTAGATGTTTTAGTTGAAGTTCACGATGAAGAAGACCTAAAAAGAGCGTTAAAAATTCCTAAACTTGATATTTTAGGTATAAATAATCGTAATTTAGATACTTTTGAAGTAGATATATCTAATACAAAAAAATTGATAGATAAGATACCTTATTCTTTAAAAGAAATCCTTACTATTGTAAGCGAAAGTGGATTTCTAACTAAAAAAGATTTAGAATATGCAAAAACTATTAATGTAGATGGTCTTTTAATTGGTGAAGCTCTTATGAAAAAAAATCTTTTCTAAAAATTTATAAAAAATGAATGAAGGTGAATTTATGAATAAAAAAAATATACAATTGAAAATATGTGGCATTAGATCTGTTGATGAAATTATGGAACTCAAAAATCTTAACATTGATTATTTTGGATGTATATTTGCTAAAAGTCCAAGAGAGATAAGTATTGAACTTGCTTCTAAAATTACAAATATCTCCCATAGAAATAATAAAAAAACTGTTGGTGTTTTTGTGAACGAAATTATAGAAAATATTGTGAATACAGTTATAGAAACAAAAATTGATAGGGTGCAACTTCATGGAAATGAAACTCCTGAATACTGTAAAAATCTATTAAAAGAAATAGAAAATATAAATAAAAAATTTAATATAAAAACAAAATTATGGAAATCATTTTCTATAAAAAACGAATTACCTAATTTAACTCCTTATTTACCTTATATTGAATACCCTTTATTTGATACAAAAGGAGAAAATAAAGGTGGAAATGGAACAGTATTTGATTGGAATATTTTAAAAAATCTCGATTCTCAGAAATTTATTCTTGCTGGAGGTCTTTCTACTAAAAATATTTTTGATGCATTAAAATTTTCCCCTACAATATTAGATGTAAATAGTAAAGTAGAAATAAATAATAGAAAAAGTAAACAGTTAATTAAAGAAATAATAAACATAGTAAAATTATAAATTATATAAGAAAGGAGAAAAATAAAATTATGAAAAGTATTTTTATAACTTTAAATAATTTTGTTTAATTAGATATGGATAAAACAGCATATTTCGGACAATATGGGGGACAATATGTTCCCGAAACAGTTATGACTGCGTTAGTTGAATTAGAAAATGAGTATAAAAAATTAAAAGATGACAGACAATTTCATGAAAATTTTGAAAGTCTTTTGAAAAATTATGTAGGTCGTGAAACCCCTTTATATTATGCAAAAAATTTAAGTGACTATTATAATCATGATATTTATTTCAAAAGAGAGGACTTAAACCATACAGGTGCTCATAAAATAAATAATGCTCTTGGTCAAATTCTACTTGCAAAAAAAATGGGCAAAAAGAAAGTAATAGCTGAAACAGGAGCTGGTCAACATGGAGTAGCAACTGCCACAGCAGCATCTCTTTTAGGTTTAGAATGTGATATTTATATGGGGGCTGTTGATATTGAAAGACAAAAACTAAACGTTTTTAGAATGGAATTATTAGGAGCAAAAGTAATATCTGTAGAAGAAGGTCTTAAAACTTTAAAAGAAGCTACTACAGCTGCTATTCAAGCTTGGGTTAAAGAAATAGAAGATGTATTTTATGTAATAGGATCTGTTGTAGGGCCTCATCCTTATCCTACAATAGTTAGAGATTTCCAATCTGTTATAGGAATAGAAGCAAGAAAACAGATAAAAAGTCTTGGAAAACATGCAGACCATGTAATTGCATGTGTTGGTGGCGGAAGTAATGCTATAGGTATTTTTTCTGGGTTTTTAGACGATGAAACAACAAAATTATATGGTATAGAGGCAGGTGGTCATGGTATAGATACTAATATGAATGCTGCTACACTTACTTTAGGAAGAGAAGGAATCATACATGGAATGAAAACTTATGTTCTTCAAAATAAATACGGTCAAATAAGTTCTGTTCACTCTATTTCAGCAGGTCTTGATTACCCTGGTATAGGCCCAGAACACTCTTATTTATTTAAAACTAAAAAAGCTATTTATTATCCTATTACTGATAAAGAAGCTCTTGAGGCTTTAATCCTTACTACTAGAAAGGAGGGTATTATTCCAGCTTTAGAAAGTGCTCACGCACTAGCTTATTTAGAAAAACTATGCCCTACTTTGTCTAAAGATAAAAAAGAGACTATTATAATTAATATTTCAGGAAGAGGCGATAAAGATATGCACACAATATTTTCAGTATTAAAAGGAGAAAATTTTTATGAATAGAAACATAAAAGAAATATTTATTCAAAATAATATAAAAAAAAGAAAAACAAATATAGGTTATATTGTTGCTGGATACCCAACTGTCGAATTTACAAAAGATTTATTAATAAATTTAAATAAAACTTCCATTGATATTTTAGAAATTGGTATCCCTTATTCTGATCCTCTAGCTGATGGAAAACTTATATCAGATGCTTCTTTTAAAACATCTCAAAAGGGGGTTAATACAGATACAGTATTTAATTTATTATATGATTTAAAAG
>JAGOWQ010000021.1 GCA_018060185.1 Leptotrichiaceae bacterium
GTGCAAAGTCATTTGAATGAAAGTTTTGGATAAATAGAATATACTATGTCTTTGTTTCCGCAGTATGAAAATTATTCAGATATATATAATAAAAATAATCTTTTTGGGAAAAATGGAGTATCTATAATGGCTCATTGTATTCATAATAAAGAGGAAGAAATAAAATTAATAAAAAATAATAATGTTTATCCTGTACATTGTCCAGAATCTAACGCAAATTTGACAAGTGGTATAATGAATGTAAGAGATTTTTTAGATTTTGATGTTCCAGTATGTATTGCATCAGATATAAGTGGTGGACATAATTTATTTTTGCCAAGACAAATAGTGTTAGCTGTGCAATTATCTAAAATGAAAGCAAGATTTGAAAATGATTTATCTAAAATAATTAAAAACAGTGAAGGTTACTATATGACTACTAAAAATCCAGGAAGTTTTTTTGGTAAAACAGGGAGTTTTGAAGCAGGAAATGAAGGGAATTTTTTAGTTATAAATACAGAAAATTTAATAATGGATATTGAAAAAAGGAATGTAATAGAGAAGTTTGAAAAATGGATTTATGTTGGATCAGAAAAAAATATAGAAGAAAGATATATAAAAGGGAAAAAAATAAAAAAACCATTTTAATTGATATACTAGTAAATTTCATTATTAAATATAAAAAAAATATATTTTAATTAAAAATATTAATAAATTTTTTTTATAAGTAAATAATATTAAAGATTTCAAATAGCCACGTCAAATAGCCATGAATATATAAAAGATAAGAGTTGTTATTGGTTATGAGATATTTTTTAAAAAAATAAAACAAAAAAAACATAAAAGGATATTGACAATTAAAAAAAATGTGGTAAAACAGAATTAGGGAAATAAAATAATTTATGATAAAAAAAATTTATAAAACTAAAAGAAATAAAACAAAAAAATTACAAAACTAAATTTTTTTTATAAAACTAAAATTTTAGATAGTATGAAAAAAGAAAGGAAGATTTTAATTATGGAAAAAATTAAATGGAGTTTAAATACAATGCCTAAATCTGATAAAGAAAAAAGTATTGGTATTTTAGAAGAAAGAGAAGTATTAAAAGCTAGAGAATTTCACAAAAGCTTTCCACAATATGAAGAAACGCCATTAATAAATTTAGAAAATTTATCGAGAAAATTAGGGGTTTCAGGTATTTATGTTAAAGATGAATCTTATAGATTTGGGTTAAATGCATTTAAAGTATTAGGAGGCTCTTACGCTATGGCAAAATATCTTTCTGAAAAATTAGAAAGAGACATTTCAACACTTCCATATGAAAAATTAATATCTGAAGAAGTTAGAAAAGAATTAGGAAATATTTCTTTTTATACAGCCACAGATGGTAATCATGGAAGAGGAGTTGCTTGGACTGCAAATAAATTGAAACAAAAATCAGTAGTTTATATGCCTAAAGGTTCATCACAAATAAGATTAGATAATATTTTAGCTGAAGGTTCTGAAGCAAGTATAACAGATTTAAATTATGATGATGCAGTAAGGCTTGCAGCTAAACATGCAAAAGAAAATAATGGTGTAATAATTCAAGATACAGCATGGGAGGGATATATAGATATACCAATTTGGATAATGCAGGGATATGGAACAATGGCTTTAGAGGCTAGAGACCAATTAGAGAAATTTGGCGTGGATAGACCGACTCATATATTTATTCAAGCAGGAGTAGGCTCACTGGCAGGAGCAGTACAAGGATTTTTTGCTGCAGTTTATAAAGATAATGTTCCGATAACAGTAATAGTTGAGCCGGATTTAGCAAATTGCTATTATAAATCTTCTATGCAAGGAGATGGTAATCCTGTTGATGTTGGTGGAGATATGAATACTATAATGGCAGGATTGGCTTGTGGAGAGCCTAACATAATAGGATTTGAAATAATAAAAAACTATTCAACTGCTTTTCTATCTTGTCCTGATTATGTGGCTGCTAAAGGAATGAGAATACTTGCTGCCCCGTTAAAAGGTGATAGACAAATTATTTCAGGAGAATCAGGAGCTGTTACTTTAGGAAGTTTATTTTCAATTTTAAAAGATGAATATTATGAAGATTTGAGAAAAGAATTAAAAATTGATAAAAATTCAAAAATTTTAATATTCAATACAGAAGGAGATACAGATCCAATAAAATATAAAGATATTGTATGGGATGGAGAATACACTAGTAAATAGAAATATTTTAAATAATTTAAATTTTAGGAGGAAATAAAATGAATTTTGAGAAAATTAAAGAAAAATCTGAAAGTTACAGAGAAGATATGACAAAATTTTTGAGAGAATTAGTAAAAATACCTGGAGAAAGTTCAGAGGAAAAGGGACATGCAACAAGAATTATAGAAGAAATGAAAAAATTATGTTTTGATAAAGTTGAAACTGATCCTCAAGGAAATGTTTTAGGATATATGGGAACAGGAGATAAAATAATAGCTTTTGATGGGCACATTGATACAGTTGGGATAGGAGAAGTAAGAAACTGGGAATTTGATCCTTATGACGGTTATGAAACAGATGAAGAAATAGGTGGAAGAGGGACAAGCGATCAGTTGGGGGGAGTTGTTTCAGCAGTTTATGGAGCTAAAATAATGAAAGACCTTAATTTAATTGATCCAGAATATAAAATTTTAGTAGTTGGAAGTGTACAAGAAGAAGATTGTGATGGATTATGTTGGCAATATATAATAAAAGAGGATAAAATTCGTCCTGAGTTTGTAGTATCTACAGAGCCTACAGATGGAGGTATCTATAGAGGACAAAGAGGAAGAATGGAAATAAGAGTTGAAGTAAAAGGAGTTTCTTGCCATGGTTCAGCGCCTGAAAGAGGTGATAATGCAATTTACAAGATGTCTGATATTCTTCAAGATGTAAGAGCTTTAAATGAAAATGATTCTTCCGAGGGAAGTGAAATAAAAGGATTAGTTAAAATGTTAGATAAAAAATATAATACTGAATGGGAAGAAGCAAATTTTTTAGGAAAAGGTACAGTAACAACTTCACAAATATTTTACACAAGTCCTAGTAGATGTGCTGTAGCAGATTTTTGTGCAGTGTCTCTTGATAGAAGAATGACAGCGGGAGAAACTTGGGAATATTGCTTAGAAGAAATTAGACAGTTGCCATCAGTAAAAAAATATGGTTCTGATGTTACAGTATCAATGTATGATTATGACAGACCGTCGTATACAGGGTTAGTTTATCCAATTGAATGCTATTTCCCTACATGGGTACTACCAAAAGATCATAAAGTTACAATATCTTTAGAAGAAGCATATAAATCATTATACGGTGAAAAAAGAATAGGATCAAAGTCAACGGTTGAAACAAGAGTAAATAGACCTCTTGTAGATAAATGGACATTTTCTACAAATGGAGTTTCTATAATGGGTAGAAATGGTATTCCTGTAATAGGATTTGGACCAGGTGCTGAAGCACAAGCTCATGCTCCTAATGAAAGAATATGGAAAGATGATTTAGTGGTGTGTGCAGCAGTTTATGCAACGCTACCTGGAGTATATAAAACAAAATAAAATTTTAAGGAGAGATTAGATATGGATAAATCAAAAGAATTTAAAAAAATAATGGAAGAATTAAGTAAATTAAAATTTGATGAAATGTATGAAAATGATTTTTTATTAACATGGGAAAAAACAAGTGATGAAGTAAAGGCAACTTTTGCTGTGGCAGATGCATTAAGAAATTTAAGAGAAAGAAATATATCAACAAAGATATTTGATAGTGGATTGGGGGTATCTCTATTTAGAGATAATTCAACAAGAACAAGATTTAGTTTTGCATCAGCGTGTAATTTATTGGGATTAGAAATACAAGATTTAGATGAAGGTAAATCTCAAATAGCACACGGAGAAACAGTAAGAGAAACAGCAAATATGATTTCATTTATGGCAGATATAATAGGAATTAGAGATGACATGTATATAGGAAAAGGAAATACATACATGAGAGAGGTGTCAAAAGCTGTAAAAGAAGGACATAAAGATGGAGTTCTCGAACAAAGACCAACATTAGTTAATTTACAATGTGATATAGACCACCCAACTCAAAGTATGGCTGATATGCTTCATATAATTCATGAATTTGGGGGATTACAAAATTTAAAAGGTAAAAAGATAGCAATGACTTGGGCGTACTCACCTTCTTATGGAAAACCTTTATCTGTTCCTCAAGGAATTATAGGGTTAATGACTAGATTTGGAATGGATGTAGTACTAGCTCATCCTGAAGGATATGAAATTATGCCTGAAGTTGAAGAAGTTGCAAAGAAAAATGCTGCTGAATCTGGAGGTACGTTCACTAAGGTAAATAATATGTCTGAAGCATTTAAGGATGCAGATATAGTATATCCAAAAAGTTGGGCTCCTTTTGCAGCAATGGAAAAAAGAACTAATTTATATGGAGAAGGAAAATTTGACGAGATAAAAGAACTAGAAAAAGAATTACTTGCTGAAAATGCTAACTATAAAGACTGGGAATGTACAGAAGATTTAATGAAATTAACTAAAAATGGAAAAGCATTATACATGCATTGTTTACCTGCAGATATAACAGGAGTTAGTTGTAAAGAAGGTGAAGTTGAAGAATCTGTATTTGACAGATATAGAGTTCCTTTATATAAAGAAGCAGGATTTAAACCATATATAATTGCTGCAATGATGTTTTTAAGTAAAGTTAAAGATCCTAAAAAAGTGCTAGAAGAATTAGAAACAGAAGGAAAAACAAGATGGAATGGTTAAATAAAAAAAAATATTTTTATAACTATAGGAGAAAAAAATATGGTAAAAAAGAGAATAGTAGTTGCATTAGGGGGAAATGCTCTTGGTAATAGTGCTAAAGAGCAAAGAGAAACATTAAAAATGACTTCTCAACCTATTGTAGATTTAATAGAACAAGGACATGAAGTAGTTATTGCTCATGGAAATGGGCCTCAAGTTGGTATGATAAATTTAGCAATGGACCAAGCTAAAAAAAATATACCAAATTTTTCTGAAATGCCTATAACAGAATGTGTTGCAATGAGTCAAGGATATATAGGTTATCATCTTCAAAGATTCATAAGAGACGAATTAGAGAGAAGAAATATAGACAAAGAAGTTGTGACGATAGTAACAGAAGTACTAGTAGATGGAGAGGATAAAGCTTTTAAAAATCCAAATAAACCAATAGGAGCTTTTTATACAAAAGAAGAAGCAGAAAAACTAATCGCAGAAGGATATAAAGTAATGGAAGATTCAGGAAGAGGATATAGAAGAGTTGTAGCTTCTCCAAAACCTATAGATATAATTCAAAAGAAAACAATACTAAATTTAGTTAATGATTCAGAAATAGTAATAACAGTAGGAGGCGGTGGAATACCAGTAAAATATGTGGATGGAAGAGGTACGTTAGGAGAATTTGCAGTAATAGATAAAGATTTTGCTTCGGCAAAACTAGCAGAAATAATAGATGCTGATTATTTAATAATATTAACAGCAGTGGAAAAAGTAGCAATAAATTATGGAAAAGAAAATGAAAAATGGCTAGATAGTTTGTCAATTGAAGAAGCAGAAAAATATATTGAAGAAGGGCATTTTGCGCCAGGGTCAATGTTACCTAAAATTCAAGCAGCTGTAGAATTTGCAAAATCAAAATATGGAAGAAAAGCATTAATAACGTCATTAGAAAGAGCTAATGACGGAATTAATGGGTTAACAGGAACTACAATATCTGGAATATGAATATCCTAAAAAAATTATTAGGAGGAGAATTTATGGATAAAAGTAAAAAAATAAGTGATAAAGAACTAATATATCAATTAGAGGGAAAACCAAGTTTCAAAGTTGCTTTTCCCTTGGGATTACAGCATGTTTTAGCAATGTTTACAGGAAATTTGGCTCCAATACTAATTTTAATAGGTGTTTTAAAATTAGATGGTTCTTTAAGTGTAAAAATGATTCAATGTGCTATGTTTGTTTCAGGATTAACAACTTTTGTCCAATTGTATCCGATTAAAATTGGAAAATTTCAAATAGGAGCAGGACTTCCAATAGTAATGGGAACTTCATTTGCCTTTGTTCCAACAGCAAAAACAGTAGGGATGCAATTTGGATTGGCTGGGCTATTAGGATCAGCAGCTTTAGGAAGTTTAGTAGAAGTAATTATGGGATTTTTTTATAAACCTTTAAAAAAATTATTTCCACCATTAGTAGTAGGAAGTGTTCTTATAACAATAGGTATTAAGTTACTTGATGTTGGAGTTTCTTATTTTGCAGGGGGGGCAGCGGCAGCTTCCAAAGGTGAATATGGATCTATTCAAAATTTGACATTGGGATTTTTAGTATTTTTTGTCATTATAATATTACAAAGATTTGGAAAAGGCATGTGGAAGATATCAGCAATATTAATAGGACTAATAGTAGGGTATGTAGTTGCTATTTTTATGGGTAAAGTTAATTTTTCACAAGTTTTAACTGATCCTTGGATTGGGATACCTCTGCCTATTTTAATGCCTTGGGAATTAAAATTTCCATTAGAGGCAGTTCTCAGTTTTGCTGCTATTTATATAGTTTCAGGTTTGGAAACAATAGGAAATACAAGTGGAATTACAATTGCTGGATTTAATAGAGAAGCAACAGGAGAAGAAACATCAGGAGCGATATTGGCAGATGCTGTAGGTTCTACTACCGCAGTTTTATTCAATGCGCTACCTAATACGGCTTTTGGGCAAAATGCTGGAATAATTTCTATGACTAAAGTTGTAAATAAATGGTGTGTTGCTATGGGAGCATTTACATTAATGGTAGCAGCATTTATACCAAAAATAGGGTCAATATTTAACGCAATGCCAGCAAGTGTACTTGGAGGAGCTGTTATAACGGTATTTGCAATGATACTTATTAATGGTATAAAAATGATAGCAAAAGCAGGATTTAGCGATAGAAATGTTATAATTTTAGGAATTACATTTGGATTAGGATTAGGATTAGGAGCTAACCCAGATGCAGTGGCCGGATTACCAGCTGCACTCAGATTTATATTTCAAGATACAGTTGCATGTGTGTGCATAATTTCAATTATAGCTAATGTAGTATTTCCACCAGATGAAAAAGATAGGGAAATTTCGGCAGAAATGGTAAAAAAAGGTGAGTAGCCGATTAAAAAAATAATAATCGGAGGGAGAAAAATGAGTGAATTAATGAGACCAATAGAATTTGATAAATTAATTAAATGGTCATTTAAAGAATGTAATAGCCAAGGATCAATATTTGGTGTAAAAAAAGAAAAGTTTTATAAAAATAAAAGTGGAACAAATATAGAAGTTTTTGGAGATAAAATAAGTTCTCCAATAGGTCCTGCTGCTGGGCCAAATGCACAACTTTCACAAAATATTATAGCATCGTATTTAGCAGGATCTAGATTTATAGAACTTAAAACGGTTCAAAAAATGGATGGAGAAGAGTTAAGAAAATGTATAGCAAGACCTTGTATAAATGTAGAAGATGAAGGCTATAACGTAGAATGGTCAACAGAGCTTACAGTGGAAGAGGCTTTTGATGAGTATGTTAAAGGGTATATTGCAATTCATATTTTATCCAAGGAAATGGAAATAAGTGATACAAAAGATTTTCTTTTTAGTATGAGTGTTGGTTACGATCTCGAAGGAATAAAAACAGATAAAATAAATAATTATATCGAAGGAATGAAAGATGCTTCAAATAGCAAAGTTTGGAAAGAATGTATAAATTGGGTAAGAAATAACATGGCAGAATTTAAAAAATTTAGTGAGGAGGATTTAAATAAAATAGATCCTAGGGTATGCTCTACTATTTGTTTATCTACATTACATGGATGTCCTCCAGAAGAAATTGAAAGAATTGCTAAATATTTAATTTCAGAGAAAAAAATAAATACATATATTAAATGTAACCCAACATTATTAGGATATGAATTTACAAGAAATATATTAAATAAAATGGGATACGGATATGTAACATTTGACGATCATCATTTTAAAAATGATCTTCAATGGTCCGAGGCTGTATTAATGATAAATAGATTAATTGAATTTTCCAAAGAAAATAAAATAGGATTTGGAGTTAAACTTACAAACACTTTCCCTGTAAAAATAGCAAATAATGAATTGCCAGGGGAAGAGATGTATATGTCAGGAAGAGCTCTCTATCCTTTGACAATAAGTTTGGCTAGTAAAATGTCAGAAGAGTTTAAAGGAAGACTACCAATATCATTTTCAGGTGGAGCAGATTATTTTAATATAGTAGATATATTTAATACAGGGATTCAACCAATTACTGTAGCTACGACTATATTAAAACCAGGAGGATACGAAAGATTAAAACAACTTTCTGAAGTATTAGAACCACATTTAACTGGGAAATTTCATGGTTTAAATATTAAAGGACTAGGAATATTATCTAAAAATGTTGAGTATAATAAAAATAATTTAAAAGAAACAAGACCTGTAAAATCAAGAAAAACAGATAGTATATTACCACTATTTGATTGTGCAAAAGCTCCTTGTAATGAAGGTGGATGCCCTATAAATCAGCAAATACCAGAGTATTTAGAAATGGTTAGTAAAGGCAAATATAAAGAAGCATTTGAAATAATTGTTAATGATAATTCATCACCAGCAGTGCTTGGAGTAATTTGTGATCATAAATGTCAATATAAATGTACGAGACTAGATTATGAAGAATCTCTAAAAATAAGAGAAGCTAAAAAAATAGCGGTTATTAATGCTATGGATGGATATTTAAAAGAAATAAAACCATCAAAAATAGTTACAAAAAAGAAAGCAGTTGTAATAGGAGCAGGACCAGGAGGAGTATCAGTTGCATATTTTTTAAGAAGAAATGGAATGGATGTAACAGTTCTTGAAAAAAGAAGTAAACCTTATGGAATAGTAGAGTATGTTATACCTAAATTTAGAATATCTGACGAGATGATAAAAAGAGACTATGAACTTTCATTAAATTCAGGTGTAAATTTTAAATTTAATGTAGACGAGGACTACGATATTAGCAAATTAAAAGAAGAATATGATTTTATAATACTAGCTACAGGAGCATGGAAAGAACCTAAAAATCCATTTAAAGAAAACAATATAAATATAAAAGGAGCATTAGGATTTTTGGAGGAAGCAAAAACTAATAAGTTAAATATTTCTCTTGGAAAAAAAGTAGCAGTAATAGGAGGAGGAAGTGTTGCAATGGACTGTGCTAGGACAGCTCTTCGTTGCAATGAAGTAGAAAAAGTATCCATAGTTTATAGAAGAACTGCTGAAGCTATGCCAGCAGAATCTGAGGAAAAAGAAATAGCTCTTCAAGATGGAATTGAATTTAAAGAGTTATTATCTCCAGTCTCTTACGATGGTAAAAATTTTATTTGTGAAAAAATGGAAATTTCAGGAAAAGATGCCGCAGGTAGAATAGGAGTAAAAGGGACAGGAGATATAGAAACATTAGATGTTGATATTATAATAAATGCTACTGGAGCAAGAGTAGATAATACGTTATTTGAAAAAAATGAATTAGAAATATCAGACAAAGGATATTTGAAATTGAATAAATTTAATGAGACAAACAAGGAGAATGTGTACATTGTAGGAGATTGTAAAGAAGGAGCAGCTACAATAGTAAAAGCTATATCAGATGCAAAAATAGTTTCTAAAAATATATTAAATAAATGTGGATTGATAAATGATTTTAGAAAATTTGATGTTTCACCTAAAGATAATGTATTATATGAAAGAAAAGGTATTTTAGCATCTAGTATAGAAGGAAATGAAGATGGTAAAAGATGTCTTGCTTGTAATAAAGTATGTGAAATATGTGTTGACGTATGCCCAAATAGAGCAAATGTTTTAATAAAATTGCCTAATTCTATATATAATAAAAA
This sequence comes from Leptotrichiaceae bacterium, assembly GCA_018060185.1. Taxonomy (GTDB): domain Bacteria; phylum Fusobacteriota; class Fusobacteriia; order Fusobacteriales; family Leptotrichiaceae; genus JAGOWQ01. The sequence continues at coordinate 9,947 of JAGOWQ010000021.1, forward strand.
TTTAACACAAAGCCATCAAATAGTTCATATTGATGGAATGTGTAATGAGTGTGGTAATTGTGGAATATTCTGCCCTCATACTGGCAATCCTTATAAAGATAAAATAACTGTTTTTTGGACAGAACATGATTTTGAAGATAGTACTAACAAAGGATTCCTTCAATTAGGAAATGATAAATTTAGAGTTAGAAAAGAAGATAATAGTGTTATTGAATGTACTTTAGGAGATGGTCAAATATCAGAAGAAATGAGTATAGTTTTAAACACAATATTGAAATCATATTCTTATTATATGTTAAATATGTAAGTTACAAACTTTTAATAAATATATAATGAATATTTTAGGAGGTTGAGATGATATTAATAGGTAATGGAAAAGTATTTACAAGAAATAACGAACAACCTTACGTAGAGGATGGAGCTATTTTAATTCAAGGGAATCTAATAAAAGATATTGGAAAAACAAAAGAATTAAGAGAAAAGTATCCAGAAGCAGAATTTAAAGATGCTAAAGGAAGATTAGTTATGCCAGGTTTTGTAAATACTCATATGCATTATTATAGTACTTTTGCTAGAGGAATGTTCTTGGGCGGAAGACCTTCAACTATGTTTGGAGAAGTTTTAAGAAATTTATGGTGGAGATTGGATAAAACTCTTAATTTGGAAGATGTAAAATATAGTGCATTAATTCCTATGATAGAACAAATAAAATGTGGAGTTACAACAGTTATAGATCATCATGCCAGTGCTAATGCAGTGGATGGAAGTTTGTTTAAAATATCAGAAGCAGCTAAAATGACAGGGATTAGAAGTAATCTTTGCTATGAAGTTTCAGATAGAGACGGAGAAGAAATAGCAAATGCAGGTATAAAAGAAAATATAGATTTTATAAAATATTGTGATAATGAAAATGATGATATGATAAGAGGTCTTTTTGGATTACATGCTTCACTAACTATATCTGATAAAACACTAGATAGATGTTTAGAAGGTATTTCTTCATTAAATAAAGGATTTCATGTACATTGTGCTGAAGGAATAGAAGATGTAGTAGACTCACTTGAAAAATATAATCAAAGAGTAATAGAAAGATGGTACAATAGAGGCGTTTTAAATGATAAAAGTATAGCAGTTCACTGTATTAATGTGACTGAGGAAGAAATAGATATGCTTAAGGAAAGTAACGTATCAGTAGTTCATAATCCAGAGTCTAATATGGGAAATGCGGTAGGTGTAACACCAGTTCTTGATATGTTTAAAAAAGGAATTTCCGTAGGATTAGGGACAGATGGGTATACAGCTGATATGACAGAATCCTATAAAGTTATGAATATCATATCAAAACATGAAAAAAGATTACCTAGTGTTGGTTGGTTAGAATCTCCACAAATGATATTTAACAATAATCCTATGATAGCTAATAAATTTATGAAAAATGGTAAAGTTGGAGTACTAAAAAAAGGATATTATGCAGATATAATAATAGTTGATTATAAAGCACCAACACCGTTAAATGAGAATAATATAAATGGACATTTGCTATTTGGAATAAGTGGAAGAAATGTTGATACAACCATAATTAATGGTAAAATAGTAATGGATGAAAGAATACTAACATGTATAGATGAAGAAAAAATAACTTCAAAAAGTGTTGAATTAGCTAAAAAAGTGTGGAGTAGAATATAAAAAGTTAATTCTAGGAGGAGCTAATTATGTATGAATTTCTAATTAATAATAAAATATGTAAAACAGATAAAAAAAAGAGCCTTCTTACTTATCTGAGAGAAGATTTGGAATTAACAGGAACTAAAAATGGATGTAGTGAAGGGGCCTGTGGTACTTGTATTGTAATAGTAGATGGCAAGGCTATTAAAGCGTGTATACTAAATACAGAAAAAATAAATGGTAAATCAATAATAACAATAGAGGGTCTTTCTGAGAAAGAAAAAAATGTTTATTCATATGCATTTTCTAGAGCTGGAGCAGTTCAATGTGGATTTTGCATACCAGGTATGGTTATGAGTAGTAAAGCACTTTTAGATAAAAATGACAGTCCAAATTTAGATGAAATAAAATTAGCATTAAAGGAAAATATATGTAGATGTACAGGATATGTGAAAATATTTGATGCAGTTATACTTGCTGCAAGGATATTCAGAGAAGGAGGAAAAATACCTAAAACAAATAACAAAGGTGTAATTGGAGAAAATTTAGAGAGAATAGATGCTAGAGAAAAAGTTTTAGGAACAGGAAAATATGTAGATGATTTAAGGATAGAGAATATGCTACATTCATCTTGTGTAAGAACTCCTTATCCAAGAATACTTGTAAAAAAAATAAATATAAGTGAGGCTATGGCTTGTGAAGGAGTTATAAATGTATTTACTAAAAATAATATCCTAGAACTTAAAAATTTAGGTCATTTAAAAAAAGATTGGCCAGCTTTTATAGGAGAAGGAGAAATAACTCGTTATATAGGAGATGCTTTGGCTCTTGTTATTGCTAAAGATGAGACTTCACTTTCAAATGCAAAAAAGTTAATTAAAGTTGAATATGAATTATTAGAACCAATTAGAAATCCTGAAGAAGCTGCAAGAGAAGGAGCACCTGAGATACACGAAAACGGTAATTTACTTTTCAAACAGGAATTACACAGAGGAAATCCTGAAGATAAAATTAAAAATTCTAAATATGTAGTAAAAGAACATTTTTCAGTTCCTTTTACAGATCATGCATTTATGGAGCCTGAGTGTGCTATAGCTATGCCTGATCCTGAAGATAAAGAAGGACTTTTAATGTTTACAGGATCACAAAATATATACGATGAACAAAAAGAAATATCTATAATGTTAGGATTAGAACCAGAAAAAATAAAGATAAAAGGTATGCTTGTAGGTGGAGGATTTGGAGGAAAAGAGGATATGTCAGTCCAACACCATGCAGCACTTGCAGCTTATTTGACAAAAAAACCTGTAAAAGTGAGATTTTCAAGACAAGATAGTATAAATGTTCATACAAAAAGACATGCAATGGAAATGGATTTTACTGTAGGATGCGATGAAAATGGAATTATACAAGGAGTAATTGCAAATATAGTATCTGATACAGGAGCATATGCTTCTTTAGGAGGGCCTGTTCTTCAAAGAGCGTGTACACATGCAGGTGGACCATATAATTTTCAAGATATATATATAGAAGGAAAAGCTTACTATACTAACAATCCTCCAGCAGGTGCATATAGAGGATTTGGAGTTACTCAATCGCTATTTGCTATGGAATCATGTCTAAATAAACTGGCTGATATGGCAAATATATCCCATTGGGAGATAAGATATAGAAATGCTATAAAACCAGGAGATGTTCTTCCAAATGGTCAAATTGCTGATGAAAGTACTGCTTATGTTGAGACTTTAGAGGCTGTAAAAGAAGAATATGATAAAGCAAAATATGTAGGAATAGCCTCAGGTATAAAAAATAGTGGATTAGGAGTAGGGATACCTGATACTGGAAGATGTAAAGCTTCTGTTGAGAATGGGAAAATACACATAAGAACAGCAGCAGCTTGTATAGGACAAGGACTATTGACTGTAATGCTTCAGATTGCAGTAGAGACATTAAAAATAAGCTCTGATATGTTAGTTATGGAAACTCCTGATACAACAAGAACGCCTAACTCAGGAACAACAACAGCTTCAAGGCAAACATTGATTACTGGAGAAGCTGTAAAAAAAGTAACACAACAAATAAGAGATGAACTTGATGCAGGGAAAACATTAAAAGAACTTGAAGGTAAAGAATATTATTCAGAATATATAGCAAAGACTGACCCTATGGGAACTGATATTACAAATCCTGTAAGTCATGTAGGATACGGTTACGCTACACAGATTGTTATTCTTAATGATGACGGAAAAATAAAAAAAGTAGTTGCAGCGCATGATGTAGGAACAGCAATAAATCCTTTAAATGTAGAAGGACAAATAGAAGGAGGAGTTGTAATGTCTTTAGGATATGCACTGACAGAAGATTTTCCATTAAAAGATTCAATACCTAAAGTAAAATACTCTACACTAGGTTTATTTAAAGCAGATAAAGTTCCTGAAATAAAAGCAATAATTGTAAATAAAAATGAAAAAAATGAAATGGGATATGGAGCTAAAGGAATTGGAGAAATAGCAAGTATTCCCACAGCACCAGCAGTTCAAGATGCATATATGATGTACGATAAAAAATTTAGAACAAAACTTCCATTGGAAGAAACACCTTATAGTAAGAATGTTAGAAAAACAACGAATTAATTAATAACAATGTAAAAAATACATTAGATAAATAATTTATTAAAAAGGCTTTTTCAAAAATTATTATAAATTGAAATATATAATTTTGAAAAAGCCTGTTACTTTTTAAATACAATCTTTTCTATGTTTTAAAGTTCCATTATTTTTTATTAGAAGAATTTCACTCATAATACTTACAGCTATTTCTTCTGGTAGTTGATTGGATATATTTAATCCTATCGGACCATATATTTTATTTATTGTTTCATCAGTAAATCCTTCTTCTTTAAGAGCATTTTTTATAAAAATATGTTTTATTTTGCTTCCTATAAGTCCTATATATTTAGCCTTTGTTTTTAAAGCTTCTTTTACAAAATCTAAATCCCCAGAGTGTCCTTTAGTAGCTATAACAATATAAGTATCTTCCGTTATTATTATTTGATCCAGTGCTTTTTCATAAGGTGATATTATTAAGTTACTTGCTTTTTGTAAACTTTCTTTTTCTTTGTATTCTTCTCGATCGTCTATTAAAACACATCTAAATCCAAGAAAAGTTGCAAGCTCCAAAACTTTCTCTCCAATATGTCCTCCACCAGCTATTATTAACTTATTTTCAGGAACAAAAACTCTTATAAACCCTTTTGCTTTTCCACCACATTGCATTTTTAAATCTCCTTCTGGCGTTAGACTATGACTAAAATTTTTACTTTTATTTGTTTTTAACGTTTCTATTGCTTCTTGAATAACAGTATATTCTATTTTTCCGCCACCAATGGATCCAAAAGATTTTCCATTTTCCCAAACTAACATTAAAGAGCCCTCATCTCTAGGTGTGGAACCTTCTATTTCTGTGAGAGTTACTAGTGCAACTTTCTCTTCTTTATTTAATGATTCTACAATTTTTTTCAAAATTATTTCATCCATTATTACCTCCTATTATTTTATTTTTTAATGTAAGTATTGCTTCTAATACCCCGCCTCCAACACTTCTAGCTTTATCAGAAATTGTAAAACAATTTTCGTATTCATCTATTCTTGGATCAATATCTGCTATTTTAAACCCTTTTGTTACAAAATAACCTTCTCTTATAATTCCTCTAAGTATACCATCAATTGTAGCTAAAATTTCATTGTTATTAATTTTAGCAATTACCTGCCCTTTTTTTACCTTATTTCCAATTTCACTTATATTTTCAATATTACCTTCCCACAAACTGTGAATTACTCTTTCTTTTGTAAAACCACAAATATTTCCTGGAATTCCAGAGTTTTTTATAGCTTCTCCATGATAAATTACTTTTCCTAAATGATGTCCTCTTTTTGTCTCAATTACAGCGTGAACATCTTTTCCTGCATAAAATCCAGGCCCAACACCAATGGTTATAGGAGCCATATTTATTCTAGTTCCAAGATTTTTTTTGGCAAGGATGGAATCAATTAGAATAAAAGGGTTTAATTTTTCTATGTATTTTCCTTCTTCATCAACTAAAACAGGAATATTTCCTTTTTGTATAATTTTTTCCATTTCATTTATATCATTTGCTAAATTAGATGTTAAACCATTTATAGTCATAGATTTTTTATATACAGCTTCTCCAAAACAAACATTTCTTCTAATAGAACTAGGGTTTTCTACTTCTAATACGACCACTTTAAATCCACATTTGTGAAGTCTTTCAATTATTCCAGAGGCTATATCTCCTCCACTTCTTATAATCACAATATCTCTATATTCCATTTTAATATACCTTTCTAATATTTTATTTTAAAAAGTAAAACCATTTTTTTCAAAAATCTCTTTTGATTTTTTATTTTCTAAATATTTTAAAAAGTCTTTTGAACGATCTTTATATTTTGTTGAAGAAATAACGGTAATAGTATATTCTATAGGAGTATGTAAATCTGGTGAAAAATGTTCAACTATAAAACTGTTTTTAATTTTTTTTGAATCTGTCAAATAAACTATTCCAGCATCTACTTCTCCAAGCTCCACAATATTTAAAACAGAGCTAACATCTTTTTGATAAATTACTTTATTTTTAATTTTATCCCATAAATTTAACTTTTCTAGTGCTTCTTTTCCATATTTTCCAGCTGGGACAGTATTTTTTTCTCCTAAAGCTAATTTTTCTACATTTATTAAATCACCAATAGAATTAATTACACCTTTATAGGTATTTGATGCTATTAAAACAATAGTGTTTTTTAAAAAAGTTTTTTTTGTTTCTGATATTATTAAATTTTCTTTTTCTAAATTATCTATATTTTCTTTAGATGCTGATATGAAAATATCTACTTGAGCTCCACCAATAATTTGTCTTTCAAGAGTTCCTGAACCGCCATAATTTATATTTATATTTACATTAGAGTTTTCAATTTGATAATTTTTAGAAATTTCATCTAATGGTTTTTTTAGGCTTGCTGCCGCACTAATTGTAATTATAATATTATTTTCTTTTTTAAATTCCTTATTAGATTTTTGACAATTAAAAAGAAGAAATATTAAAGATAATAAAAAAAAACTTATTTTCATTTTCCCCCCTAAATAGGTATTTTATATTTATATAAAAACTTTAAAAATATAGATTTATTTTTTTCTTATCCAGTTACCACTTTTTCCACCATATTTTTCAATTAATTTGATTTCACCTATGACCATTGATTTATCTATTCCCTTACACATGTCATAAATTGTAAGTCCTGCTATAGAAATCATAGTAAGAGCCTCCATTTCAACTCCTGTTTTTCCAGTAGTTTTCACAGTAGCTTCCATTATAATTTTATTATTTTCATTATCAATTTTAAATTCTATTTTAGCATTAGTTATAAAAATGTTATGACACATTGGAATTAAATTATGAGTTTGTTTAGACGCCATTATAGCTGCAATTCTAGCTACTCCAATCACATCTCCTTTTTTCATATTTCCTTTTTCTATTATTTCAAGTGTTTCTTTTTTCATACTAATTTCACCAATAGCAATAGCTGTTCTTTCACTTTCCTTTTTTTCACTTATATCTACCATTATTGCTTTACCATTTTCATCAAAATGTGTCATTTTATCATTCACCTTGTTTTTTACCTTCTCTTTCTATTAATTTATTTATTATCATAACTAAAACAAAACTAAATATTATTATAATTATTATAAGTATACTAACATTTTTTAAATCACCGCTTTCAATAGAGAAATATATTAAAAGAGGAATTGTTTGAGTTTGACCTGGAATATTACCAGCGACAATTAAAGTGGCACCAAATTCTCCCATTGATCTTATGCATGAAAGGAGAATACCTGCTAATATTCCTTTTAGAGATAGTGGGAATATTACATATTTAAATATTTGAAAAGATGTTGCACTATCTACTTTAGCAGCTTCTATTATTTCTTTTTGAACATTATCAAACCCAATTTTTGCATTTTGGTACATTAAAGGTACAGTTACAACCACACCAACTAAACAAGCAGCTTTCCAGTTAAAAATAATATCCCATCCAAATAAGTCATAAAATATTTTTCCTATAATACCTCTTCTTCCAAATAATATTAAAAGTATGTAGCCAACAACTGCAGGAGGAAGTGAAATGGGTAACACTATTAATGTTTCTATAATATTTTTAAATTTAAAATTATTTTTATGAAATATATAAGCTAGCCCAGTACCTATAAAAAATGTTATAAAAACTGATATTGCAGTAACTTTTAATGAAAGTAAAATTGCATTTATCATTTATACCCTTTCTTTTTATATATAATTTTATTTTATATTAATTTCTTTTCCTTTTTCTATTTTTCCACCTTTTTTAACTATAGCAAAAACGCCTTCTCTAGGCATTATACAATCCCCCATTGCATGATATATATGGCAATGACTATGGCATTCTTTACCTATTTGAGTTATTTCTAACTCAAAATTATCTCCTTGTAATATTGTTCCAGGAAGTATTTTTTTGAAATCTAATCCACTAATTATAAGATTTTCTCCAAAACTACCAAAGTCTACAGGAGCACCCTTAGATTTAAAATTTTCTACGCTTTCAAAACAGAGTAGACTTACTTGTCTATGCCAATTTCCACCGTGTGCATCATTTTCTAAACCAAAATTTTCTATTAAATTTATATTCAATACTTCTTTTTTTTGAGTTCCTTTTTTTTCACTTGTGCATATAGCTTCTATTTTTCCCATTTTATCTCCTTAAATATTTATGTTAATAAAAATTATATTTTAACAAAAATATTTTACTTTATGATAGTATCATACTAGATTATACCTTTTTTTTTCTTTTTTTCAAATTTTTTTATTATTCAAGAGTGTATGATTTTAAGGCATATAAAAAACAGTTTAAGTTAAAAATCTAACGTAAACTGCTTTAATTTTCTATATTATTTTATGTTCCTTTTTTGAAATAAACTTTTCATATAAAAGTATAATTAAGAAAACACCAATTCCAACTAAATCAGTTAATGTAGAGCTATTTATTAATAAAAATGCTCCTGCCATCATAAATATTCTCATAAGGATACTCAGTTTTCTATATAAATAACCTTCGACTGAAGAGCTAATTAGAAATACACCTACACAAGCAGTAATTGTTACTTGAATTCCTTGTATAATATTTGTATTTATTAATAATAATTGATTATTATATATAAACATATAAGGAACTATAAATCCTGCTAATGCTAGTTTTACAGAGACTATCCCAGTTTTCATAGGATTTGCACCTGAAATACCTGCTGCTGCGAAAGAGGCTAATGCCACTGGTGGAGTAATATTTGCAAACATTGCAAAATAAAAACAAAATAAGTGAGCTGCAAGTGGTATAACTCCTAACCTTACTAATGCAGGTGCAGCAATTGTAGATGTTATTATATAAGCTGGTATACTTGGGAGTCCCATTCCTAATATCATACAGCTTATCATAGTAAATAATAGTGTTAATAATAAGCTAGTACTACCTAGAGAGATTATAGCTGAAGCCATATTAATTGTAAATCCTGTTAAACTTGAAACACCAATTACGATACCAACACAGGCACATGCTATTGCAGTTGCAACTGTTGATTTAGCAGAAGATATAAATGCATCTTGAATATCTTTTATACTCATTCTTGTCTTCTTTCTTAATTGGGCTACAATGATAGTTAATATAATTGTGAAAAATGCACCTCTTATTACAGTGAAACCACTGAAAAATAGCATATAAACTAGAAATAGTATTGGTATTGTCAAATGCCAATAATTTTTTAATGTCTCACTCAAACTAGGGAGATCTTCTTTAGACATTCCGCCAAGATCTTCCTTTGAAGCTTTAAGTTGTATTTGAAATATTATTCCTAGATAGTATATAATAGCAGGAATTGCTGCAGCAATGACTATTTCTCTATATTGTATACCTAGAGTTTCTGCCATAATAAAAGCTGTAGCACCCATTATAGGAGGTAATAACTGACCACCTACAGATGCGGTAGATTCAACTGCTCCAGCAAATTCTTTACTATATCCTACTTTTTTCATTAATGGAATTGTAAAAGTCCCTGTTGTTACAACATTTGCCACCGCTGAACCATTTATACTTCCCAAAAGTCCAGAAGCTATAACAGCAACTTTTGCAGGTCCTCCTTTTGTATGTCCTGCAAGCCCTATTGATATATCATTTAAAAATTTACCCATTCCAGATTTATTCATAACTTCTCCGAAGACAATAAAAAGAAATATATATGTAGAAGAAACATTTACTGATGTACCATAAATACCTTCTGTATTTGAAAATAAATGACCTATAAGTTTATTCCACTGAAATCCTCTATGAAAAAATATTCCTGGTATATTTATAGGTATTATTCCCTGTCTTGTACCCATAAGAGAATAAATAATAAATATAATTCCAATAATAGGTAATGCCCAACCTGTAATCCGTCTAGCTGCCTCTAAAACTAAAAATACAAGAATTGTTCCTAATATGACATCAGTTGGGTTAGCATCACCAACTCTATCAATAATAGACTGATAGTTAGTCCAAATGTAAACTGGGATTATTACAGATAATATCATTAAAATATAATCATACCAAGGGATAATTTTTTTGTTAGATTTTTCAAATGCAGTATAAGCCCCAAAAGTCATAAACAATATCATTCCAACGTGAATAGAACGATGTCTTAATGTTTCTGGTCTTAAATATCCAGAAGCATAAATTAAATGATAAAATGTAATTATCAATGCAGTCCATATAAATAATTTTTTAAAAATTGGATGCACAAAATTTCTAGTTCTATTTTCTTTTTCAAATTTTTCCAAAATATCTTCATTATTTTCCATATATACTTCTTTATCCAATAGGTGACCTCCTAATTTTAATTTTTTATAATTAAATTAATTTTTTTTCTTTCTGGTAAATCTTTTCCTAATATTATTTCTTTTTCATTTATTGATATTTTTTTTAAGTGTTCTTTAGAGTGAATCCAATTAAAATCTTTAAAATTACTTCCTTTAATATTTTCCATATATATAAGTCCGTTTTCATATCTGTAAGTGCAGTCCATTTCTGCCGGTATACCTGCTCCAAATCCTTCTGTTACAATAGAAAATAGTGTGAAAGAACCATCTTTTTCAATTTTGTAAAATTCTTTCCATAAAATATGTTCAAATGAATGTTTCCACTCAAATGTTAGAATATCACCATTTTTTATTTCTTTTGAAAAATATTTTTCTTTTGTAAGTTGATTAGATATTTCTATTTTTTTAGAACAAGATAAAAAATATATACTTATTATAAAAAGTGTGATTATTTTAAGGAGTAGAAATTTTTTTTTATGAAATTTTATATTTTTTTTCATATTAATCCCCTAGATTTTAATTATTTGGTATAGGAAATCCTTTTTCTTTCCAAAACTTTTCTGCTCCTGGATGAAGAGGAATTGCAATATCCTTCACACCAAATGATAAATCAATATTTTTATCAGCTGCATTATGAGATGATTTTACTACTGAAATATTATTAAATATAATAGAAATCATATCGTATACAAGGTCATCAGACAGGTCACTATTTACAAGCATTATGTTGTAGACAAATACTGATTCAATATCTTCTTTGTTATTATAAGTATTAGCAGGAATAGTTGTAGGAGAAAAAAAAGGATACTTAGCAATAAGTGCATCTCTTCCAGCTCCATTTATTGGAACAATTTTCATATCATAGCTAGTAGAAAGTTCCATAATAGTACCATTTGGAATACCAGAAGTAACAAAAGCTGCATCTATTTGACCATTTTTCATTTGATCAATTGCTTCACCATAAGATAAGTAGTCAACTTTACTATCAGAATAAGACATTTTATAAGCTTCATAAATCATACGAGCATTTAGTTCTACTCCTGAATTAGCAGCTCCCACTCCAACTCTTTTACCTTTTAAGTCTTCTACAGAATTTATACCTGAATTTTTTAAAGTTACAAGTTGAACATAGTTTGGCCATAGACGCATCATAGCTCTTAGTTTGTTATTTGCTTTTCCTTCATATGCTCCAAAGCCTTTATATGCTTGCATAACAGAATCTTGCATTGCTATTGCTAATTCGGATTCACCTTTTAATATCATAGAAATATTTTCAGCAGAAGCACCTGTCGCTTGAACACTTGTTTTATATCCAGCAGATTTTAGCGTTTCAGCAAATGAACCACCTATTGGGAAATAAATTCCACTTGTAGGCCCTGTTGCAATTGTTATAAATTCATTACTTCTATTAAAAGAAGTTTCAGAACTTTTTTTAGATTTTTCACATCCTATAATAAATATTGTTATTGTCATTAATGATAGTATTAATAGAATTTTTTTTATCTTTCTCATTTCTTATACCTCCTACATAAATTATTTTTATACATATTATGATTATATCAAATATATAAAAATAAGTCAATTGATATATTTTGTATATTTATAAAATTTAAATTATAAATAAAATAAAAAAGCAACTTAAAATAATAATAATTTTAAATTGCTTAAATATATAAAATATACTTTCTATAAATTAGTATAGTTATGATGAACTTTTTGAACATCATCATCATTTTCTAAAAGATCAATTAATTTTTTTAATTTTTCTTCATCTTCTAAATTAATAGAGTCAACTTCTATAGATGGTACGAATTGGATATCTGCATCTAATAACTTATATCCATTATCTCTTAAAGAACTTGATACAGCATCAAAGTTTTCAGTGGATGTGGTAATGTAAAAACTGTCATCAAAAGTTTCCATATCATCCATTCCAGCTTCAAGGGCAATTTCCATAATTTCCTCTTCTATAGTTTTATCAGTTTTTTCTATAATAATTTCACCTTTTCTCTCAAACATGTATGATACACACCCTGTAACTCCAAGATTACCACCGTTTCTATCAAAAATTGTTTTTACATTTGCGGCAGTTCTGTTTTTATTATCAGTTAGTGTTTCAACAATTATTGCAACTCCAGCTGGACCATATCCTTCATAGTTTAAAGAATCAAAGTTTGCAGAACCATCTGTACCTGATCCCTTCTTAATTGCTCTATTAATATTATCATTAGGCATATTTATTGCTTTTGCTTTTTCAATAGCGTGTTTTAATGCTACGTTAAATTCAGGATTATCCCCATTTCTTGCAGCCACTGTTATAAGTCTAACAAGTTTAGTAAATGAGGCACCTCTTTTTTTGTCTTGAGCTTCTTTACGACCAGCTATTGTACCATGTCTTCCCATAATTTCCTCCAATTATCAAAAATATATAGAAATTATACCACATTTTTTTGAAACTATAAATAAAATTTTGTAATAATTTTTTGAATGTTGTATAATATAAAAAATGAAAATCTAATATATAAAGGATAAAACATAATGAGTAATAAATATTTAAAAATAAAACCATCTCAAAATTTTGTATCAAAATACGACATGAAAAATTTTGAAATAGAGCATATAAGTATGTTTTCTATAAAAAAAGAAATGGAAGTTTTCGTAGAAGTTCATAATTATTCTGCAACTGAAGAATTAAAATACTTAAGAGAACTGATACAAAATAATTTTGGATTAGACTGGAATATAAAAATAAAAACTAAAATAAATTTTGAAATTATAGGAGATAATTTTAAGGAGTTTATTGAATTTATAATTAAAGAATATATGGAAGAAAGTGTAAGGTTGCAGTTAATACTTGCAAATAATGATATATATAATTGGACAGAAAAAGAAATTTTTATTAAATTACCAGAAAATATATTAGAAAAGGCAATGAGTTTAGGAATTGGAGAGGATCTGTCTCAAAGGATATTTAATGTAATAAATAAAAAATATGAGGTCGTATTTACTACAGGAGAGTTTAAAGAAGCCGAAGAAAAACTTCAATCTCATAAAGAAAATTTAGAAAGAGCAGTTAAAATAGAAGAACTTCCCACTTACGATATTCCAAAAGATAAAAATAGTTTTGGAAATAATGAAGGAAATAAACCAGTAAGTACGTACAATAATTTTAGAAGAAAAGTTGAAAATATGAAAGCTAGTCCTTTTAGCGATTTAGATAATCTTCATTCTGGAGAGAGTATAGCATTAGAAGGTGAAATTTTTGATTTTGGTATAAAAAAGACAAAAAAAGGTTCAATTATATGCGATTTTTTAATTACTGATTACACAGATTCAATAGGATGTAGAATTTTCCCAAAATCATTAGAAGAAGTAAAAATAAGTAAAGGAGACTGGGTAAAAGTAATAGGTATATTTGAATTGGATAACTATAGTGGAGAGTTTTATATTAGAGCACAAAAAATAGATAAAATAAATAGAAAAAATTATAAAAGAGAAGACAATGCACCTTTAAAAAGAGTAGAACTACATGCACACACGAATATGAGTGAAATGAGTGGGGTAGTGTCAGCTCAAAACTTAGTTAAAAGAGCAAAAGAGTTTGGTCATAAAGCTGTATCTGTAACAGATTTTGGAGTAGTTCACTCATATCCTTTTGCATATAAAGAAGCAAGTGAAGATTTTAAAATCATTTTTGGGGTAGAAGCTTATGTTGTAGATGATGAACAAGAAATGATAACAAAACCTAAAGATATTCTTATTGAAGAAGAAATTTATGTAGTTTTTGATATTGAAACAACAGGACTTGATCCTTTTAACGATAAGGTTATAGAAATCGGTGCTATTAAATTAAAAGGAAGTGCAGTAATAGATGAATTTTCATTATTTATAAATCCTGAAATGAACTTATCAGAAGAAATTATAAATTTAACAGGTATCACAGATGAAATGTTAAAAAATGCAGAAACTATTGAAAAAGTACTACCTAAATTTTTAGAATTTTGCAAAGATACAACAGTTGTGGCACATAATGCAAAATTTGATGTGGGATTTATTAACCAAAAGGCTAAAGGATTAGGACTTGAATATTCACCTAGTGTAATAGATACTCTTCATTGGGCAAGAATACTTCTTTCTGATCAAAAAAGATTTGGATTAAAAAATGTAGCAAATTATTTTAAAATTTCACTTGATAATCATCATAGAGCGATAGATGATGCCAAAGCTACTTCAGAAATATTCCAAAAATTTTTAAATATGATATTAAGTAAAGGTATACTAAAATTATCAGAAATAAATAGTGAATTACAAACAAATATTCAAAATGCAGAAACTATGAATACTATAATACTTGTAAAAAATCAAGATGGTTTAAGGACACTATATGAACTTATTTCAAGATCTCATATAGAATTTTTTGGTAGTAAAAAACCAAGAATCCCTAAAACATTATTAAATGAGAATAGAGAAAATCTTTTAATAGCAAGTTCAGCAGTAGCATCTTTTCCTAATATGGGAGAACTTGTAAATCTTTATTTGCGTGGAATAGAAAAAGAAGATATAGAAGAAAAAGCAAAATTTTATGATTATATAGAAATACATCCTGTGTCTAATTATGAGGATATTGAAAAATCAGAAGAAGTTGAAATTTCAGATATAGTTAAAGAAATGAATAAATATTTTTATGATTTAGGGAAAAAACTTGGTAAATTAGTAGTAGCTACGGGAGATGTTCACTATCTTGAGGAGAGAGAGTCAATAAATAGAAGTGTTCTTGTACTTGGAAGTGGAATGGGTAGAAACTCATTTTCTTATGATAAAAAATTATATTTTAGGACAACAGAAGAAATGATTAATGAGTTTTTATACTTAGGAGAAAGTGTATCTTATGAAGTAGTTGTAGAAAATACAAATAATATTAATGACATAATAGAGAACGTAAGACCTATACCTAAAGGATTTTATCCACCAAAAATTGATGGTGCAGAAGATGAAGTTAGAGAGATGTCCTATAAAAAACTTCATGAATTATATGGAGAAAATATTCCTTCTCATTTAAAAGAAAGAGTAGAAAAAGAGCTTAATTCAATAATTGGTAATGGATTTGCTGTATTGTACTTAATTTCTCAAAAACTTGTAAAAAAATCTCTTGATAATGGTTATTTGGTTGGTTCAAGAGGATCAGTTGGTTCGTCTATAGTTGCATATTTAATGGAAATAACAGAAGTAAATGGGTTATATCCTCATTATAGATGTCCAAATTGTAAAAATAGTGAATTTACTAATTTAGAAGGAAGTGGTGTTGATCTTCCAGATAAAGATTGCCCTATTTGTGGTACGAAATATATAAAAGACGGGCATGCGATACCATTTGAGGTATTTATGGGATTTGACGGGGACAAAGTACCTGATATAGATCTTAATTTTTCTGGGGAATATCAAGGTGAAATCCATAAATATACAGAGCAGTTATTTGGATCAGAAAACGTATTTAGAGCTGGAACTATAGGTACTCTTGCAGAAAAAAACGCCTTTGGTTACGTAAAAAAATATTTTGAAAAAATAGAAGATACACCTGAAATAAGTAAAAGAAAAGCTGAGGTAATGCGTATTGCAAAAGGATGTGAAGGAGCAAGGAAAACAACAGGTCAACATCCTGGTGGAATGATAGTAGTGCCTCGAGATAAATCAATATATGATTTTTGCCCTGTTCAAAGACCTGCTAATGATATCAATGCAGAGTCTAAGACAACACACTTTGATTATCATGTAATGGACGAACAATTAGTAAAACTTGATATACTTGGTCATGATGACCCTACTACGCTAAGAATACTTCAAGATTTAACAGGTATTGATATATATACCATACCTTTATATGATTCAAAAGTTATGAGTATATTCAATAGTACAGAAGCTTTGGGGGTAACTCCAGAAGAAATAGGTTCTCCAGTAGGCTCATCAGGAATACCAGAGTTTGGAACAGCATTTGTAAAACAAATGCTAGTAGATACAAAACCTAAAACATTTGCCGAATTAGTAAGAATATCTGGACTTTCTCATGGAACAGATGTATGGATTAACAATGCTCAAGAATATATAAAAATGGGAGAAGCTACATTAAGTGATATAATTACAGTGAGAGACGATATAATGAATTATCTTATAGATAATGGTATTAATAAATCTTTAGCATTTACAATAATGGAATTTGTTAGAAAAGGTCAACCTACGAAAAATCCTGAAAAATGGAAAGAATATGCAGATTTAATGAAAGAACATAATGTGAAACAATGGTATATAGATTCTTGTGAAAAAATAAAATATATGTTTCCTAAAGGTCATGCCGTTGCCTATGTTATGATGGCAGTAAGAATTGCTTATTTTAAAGTTTATTATCCTCTTGAATTTTATACAGCGTTTTTAAATAGAAAAGTAGATGATTTTAAAATGACAAATATGTTTAAATCTGTAGAAGAACTAAAAAAAGATAAGTTTGAAATGGAAAGAAAAGGGAATTTAAATCCTAAAGAAAAGCAGGAATTATTTTTATATGAAATTTTGATAGAAATGCACTACAGGGGTATTAAACTTATCCAAATAGATATTTATAAATCTGAGGCAAGGACATTTAAAATAGAAGATGGTAAAATAAGAATGCCTTTAATAGCAATGGACGGTCTGGGTGAATCGGTTGCATTAAATGTAATTGCTGAAAGAGAGATAAGTGAATTCTTATCTATAGAGGACTTAACTAAAAGAACTAAAATAAATAAAACAGTAATTGATCTTCTTAAAACTTATAATTGTGTTCCTGAATTATCAGCAACTAATCAGCAAACATTGTTTTAAAATCATTTGATTTATAAAATATATAGGAGATATGTATGATAAGCCAAAAGGATTTGGAGTTGTACTTGCATATCTTTATGAAGCGTCAGAAAGAGGGTTACTTGGAATTAATTCAAATGGCTTTAGATATATTATGGTATACGATCCAAAATCTTTAGAAGAAATTTTAATAATTTAGATATTTCGAGAAAATAAGTGAATTGTATAAAAAATAAAATGAAAAAATTATATTTTTTATTAATATATAAAATTTTAAAGTATAAAGAAAAAACAGTTAACTATAAATAATATATAAAAAATCAATAAGTACCTGCAATAAGGACATAAAAATATAGTTAGGGGATTCAGTATATAAAGATCAAAGTAAAATTCAAAAATCAGAAAATCATTCAAGGATAGGAAAACACGGTTAGTTTAAATAGTATTTAAAGTTTATTTAAGAATATAAAGTAAAAATACTTGCATTGGAGATAAAAATAATATGAAAATAAAATTTGTATTAAATAAAGATTTTGGAATAAATAGAATTAATAAAATATCATTTTCTGAAATAGAAAAAAATTTAAAAACCTGAAAGTGTAAATATCAAAACAAAAAAAGTTAAGTATTTTACAATAATTTATTACTTTATAGACGATTCTTTAGAAGGTAAAAAAGATAAAAGTCGTGCATTAGCTTTTGAAGTGGAAGTGTTATATTTAAACGAAAAAGAATGTATAAAAATAGATGAAGATATTAGAAGTGCTCTTGCTAAAATAAGTAGGTATTGTAGAAAAAACAATGAATATTACTTGAAATTAACTAGTTTATTACGTTATAAATAAGATATTGATGATATAAAAATATTATATTTATTGAAAATATATAAAAAATATTGGATAAAAGAGGATATTGATGAGGGCTATAGTAATACAAAAAACAAGTCAGTTTTAGAAGTAATAAAAGAGATTTTAGAGGAAGTAAAATAGGATAATAATGAAATATTGCTTCAAAATAAAATATTATTATTTATAGATTGTAGAATAAATAGTGAAATATACCTAATATATAATATTTAAATTTTAGAAAAAATAATATTAAAGGAGAATTGATATGAATAAATTAAGTGGAGAAAGTATGAATATTGTAGAAGATAATATAGAAAAATTGAAAGAGATATTTCCTGAAATTTTTGTAGAAAATAAAATTGATTTTGAAGTTTTACAGCAGTTATTAGGAGAAAATATAGAAAATGATAGTGAACGATATTCATTTACTTGGAATGGAAAAACTAAGGCAAGACAAATTGCTCAAGAGGTAAGTAAAGGAACACTCAGACCTGTGAAAGAAGATTCTAAAAATTGGGATGATACAGAAAATATTTATATTGAAGGAGATAATCTAGAAGTTTTAAAGTTATTACAAAAATCATATTATAATAAAATAAAAATGATATATATAGATCCGCCATATAATACAGGAAAAGACTTTGTATATAAAGATAATTTTAAAGATAATCTTAAAAATTATTTAGAAATAACAGGACAATTAGGTGAAGATGGTCAAAAATTAAGTACAAATTCAGATACAAGTGGACGATATCACTCTGATTGGCTAAGTATGATGTATCCAAGATTAAAACTAGCAAGAAATTTATTAACAGATGATGGTGTAATATTTATATC
>JAGOWQ010000087.1 GCA_018060185.1 Leptotrichiaceae bacterium
ATTCTTGGGATTTTTTATAAGTGCATTGATAGTATTTTAAAAATTCCAAATTAATTATGTTATTTTAAAGAGAAATCTGTTCTAGACATAACTCAGCTTTGTTAAAATAAATTTTAAGCAAATACTAGTTTTACTGATAATAAATATTTTTAGAGATATTTTTCCTTTATTTAACGTGCTGTTAAATAAAATTTTCTTAGATTTTTAAAATACACTGGCGTCAAATATTCCTCAAAAAACTCACTTACACCAATATAAAAATAATACAAAACCCAAATACAAAATATTTTATGCAAAAACGCATAAATAAAATTAAAATTATTTATAAATGTATTGACACAGTAGTAAATACGTGGTATTTTTATAATGTGATTAAAATTCAGTTATTTAGGAGGGGTATATAATGTTCGATTTAAAAAAAGTTAGGGATGATAGGGGATTAACACAACAAGCTCTTGCTGATGCACTAAACAACAATAAATTTAGTGAAGACGATGAAATTGTTACACAAGAAATGGTGTCTAGATATGAAAATAATAGTAAAAATATACCTGCATGGTATTTGTTGAAATTACAAATGTATACAGGAGAAAACTTACTTACTTTTAAACCAAAAGCTAAAGCTCTAGAAGTAAAGGAAACAATATACAAGCAAAAAATTTTATTTAATTTAATAAATGAGCATTGTAAAAAAAAATATTATTATTCTGAAATAACAGGAAAGTACTCTGATATAGATGGGGAAATAAAAGATGAAAAGCATGTTAATTATATAAAAGGAATATTTAACTTAACTGATAAGTTAAATAAAAAGCCAAGAATAGCTTTAATAGGGAACTCTGATACAGGAAAAAGCACTATGATAAATACTCTAATTGGACAGGATATTATGCCGACAAAATGGCAACCATATACAACAATACCTGTATTTGTTAAGCACATAAAAGATAGGCCAGATTATATAACATCCGAAGTTGTTATATTTAAAGAAAACACAGAGATTGATACTTTTAATATCGAAGGAATAAAAAATCAAGAATATTTTAAAAAATGGAAGCTAGTAGAAGGAGATAATTCGGTATTAAAAGAATATGGAACTAGAGAACATGGGAAAGAAGAATTATATTGTGGATCAGCAGTGGTATTTGCTGAAGCACCGATATTGGAAAATGTAGATATAATCGATTTACCAGGGTTTAATACAGATAGACCTGAAGATGATATTATATCTAATAGAGAAACAGGCAAGGCAGAAATATTAATATTCTTGTCACAAGCTAATGGATTTATGAAAAAACATGAATTTGAATATTTATTAGAAGCTATAAAAAGGTTAAAAATAGTAGAAAAAAAAGGGAAAAATAGTTTTACTCCCCTAAATAATTTATTTGTTCTGGCATCTCATGCAGATAATATACCAACTGAAGATGATAGAACATTTATTTTGGGAAGTGCTGTAGATAGATTAAATAAAGTAATTCCAGATGGATATTGGGATAATAGGACTGAAGTTTCTGAGTACGAGTATAATAAAAAAGAATTGTTAAAAAGGTTTTTTTCTTATTCAAATACCAATATAAAAATAAGAAGTGAATTTGAAATGAATTTAAGAAATATTGTAGAAGAGATTACTTCATATACGTATAATGTGAGTATTGATGAATATAAGAATTTCACTTCTTACTATAGTGAAGAACTAGAGAATGAAATCAACGAATTAGATGGTATTTTAAAAGAAAGAGATAACTATAAAAAGTTACTAGAAGATATTGAGCATGGAGTAGTTAAAACAGGACAGGATAGTGCTGAAAATAGAAGAAAAGTTTTTTCTAAAATAAACCAATATTCATTTGAGTCAGAAAATGAAATAACAACTGTCTATAATGAAGTAATGAACATTGATTTTATAGTTAATAGTATCAAGACAAAAGAATGGAAAAAAAATAAAGAAGACCTAGAATCATTGGTTTCATTTCTGAGTCAAACTTTACAAATAAAAATTGAAAAGATATTAAGAAATAAATCAGAATTTTTGGCAAAAGATATCGATCAATATATAGAAGAAGTTAGTAAGACCTTTGATTTTAGTAAGAATATTAACTTAAAGGGAATAGGGAGTTTTAATGTTAAGGGGGCTTTTTTTGCCGGACTCGCAGGTCTAGCAACATTTGGAGCATTAGGAATATGGGCGACCATTGTAGCTGCTGGTTCTAATTTAGGAGCATATATTCTTTTGGCTCAAGGAGTTTCAGTTTTATCTGCTTTAGGAATTTCACTAGGAGGAACGGCGGCAGTTGCAACTGCTGTTTCAACTATAGGAGGGCCAATAACTATAGGGATTGTTCTAAGCATAATAGCAGCTTTAAGTGTCTTTGCATTCCTTGCTGGAGGTTGGGAAAAGAGAATTGCGATAAAAATTATTGATGAGTTCAATAAGCAAAATGCATCTGTTAAATATAAAGAACTGGTTAAAGAATTTTGGAAAGATACAGAAGATGCTTTTATAGTTGCAGCAGATGAAATAGAGAAAAAGTGGAATGAATATGTTGAAGATTTAAGAAAAAAAGTAAATTCTTACAGTGTTGAAGAGATTAAGTCTTTAAAGAAAGAAGCTGAAAATCTTCTAAATTTTATGAAAGGTATCCCAAACTTGTTCTAATTTGGAGATGCTACATAACATTACATTTGCAAAATAATTATTTTCCAAATACAAAATAATTATTTTAGAACACTAAGAGTTTTTAACTTTTTAAAATTGTTATTTTTATTTTGTTTAACACAGTTCTTTAAACGACCGTTTTTGGTACTTTTACCAAGACGGTCTTTTTTGTCTAAAAAATGCAAAAAATTGGTACTAAAACTATTACTAAAATTAATGTACTTTTATTTCTTTCAAAATACCTTTAGGAACTTTCATTAATAGTTTAAAAAGTTATTCTCTATAATAATTG
>JAGOWQ010000047.1 GCA_018060185.1 Leptotrichiaceae bacterium
ATTATATAATTAGGATATATATTATATTTATAAGTATAGTTAGCTCCTCCATCTGCACAAAAAATGATATCCTTTTCATCTATTATTTCATTTAAAAATCTCTTTTCGTAACTATACTCTCCATTTAAAAATATAATAGCTTTCATTTCTAACCTCTTTTTTTATTGTTGTCTTAATTCTGCTAAATACTCTTTTTTTACTTTATCTAATATTTTTCCAATAACGTCATTTATTTCCTTTTCTTCAAGAGTTTTACTTTTATCCCTTAAAACTATACTTATTGCAACTGATTTTTTACCAGGCATAACTCCTAATCCCCTATATATATCAAATAACTCTACTTTTTCTATTTTTTTATCTATCTTTTCGATTGTCTTTAATACATTTCCAACTAATACTTCTTCATTCATTACTAAAGCTAAGTCTCTAGGAACTGAAGGATATTTTACTATACCTTTATAAGAAATTGTTTTACCAATATATTTTTCAATTAAATCTATATTAAACTCACCGACTAAAACTGTTTTTTTACCTAAGTCAAAATTTTCCAATACATCAGGGTGTATTTCTCCAAAACTTCCTATAAATTCTTTTCCAACAAAAACATCTACTGACCTTCCTGGATGAAATTCTGTATTAGTACTTCTTTTTAATAAATAATTTTTGAATTTCAATTTTAAAAATATTTTCTCAACTACACCTTTTAAATCATAAAAATCATAAGGAACAGGCTTAGAATTCCATACTGTTTTATTATTTTCTCCTGCTAAAATTATCCCTAATTTCACTTCCTCTTTAGCTAATTCTTCTTCTTTTTCAAATGTTCTACTAACTTCAAAAAATCTTATATTAGAAATATTTCTGTTTAAATTATCTTTAGCATTTTTTAGTAAACTATAAAGTAATGTAGGTCTTAAAGTAACAAAATCTTCAGTTATAGGTTTTAAAACGTTTATTAAATTTTCTTTATTAACTCTTGTAAATTTCATTTTATCTACAGCATCTTTAGGAATAAAACTATAATTTATAACTTCTTTTAATCCTGAACTTGAAGAAATTAATTTTATCTTATCAATTAATTTTGTAGTATCTACTACTGTTTTTTCATTTATTTCAACTTTTGGAAGTTTATTTTCAATATTATTAAAACCATACATTCTTATAATTTCTTCGTAGTAGTCTTGTTCTAATTCTAAATCTTCTCTATATAAAGGAGGCGTTAATTTTAAAGTATCTCCATTATCTATTATTTCTATTTCAAGATTTGATAATATTTTTATAACTTCTTCTTTAGGTATATCTTTTCCTACAAATCTATTTAATCTCTCAAAACTCAACTCTGAAGTATTTCTTTGAACTGAATCCAAAAATATATCTACAACATCTTCTAATATCTCTCCTCCTGCTACTTCTTGAATTAAATTAGAAAGTCTATTAATTACATTTATTATATTTTCTCTTTCTATTCCACGTTCAAACCTGTAAGAAGCATCACTTGATAAGTTCAATCTTCTCGATGTTTTTCTTATATTTTGAGGATTAAAATGTGCTACTTCTATTAATATATTTTTAGTTTCGCTAGTTATTTCTGAATTAAGACCTCCCATAACTCCTCCAAGAGCTATTGTTTTTTTTGAATCAGTAATAACAATATCTTCTTTTGTTAATTTTCTTTCTTGTTCGTCTAAAGTTACAAATATTTCTTCATTTCCAGCTGTTTTTACAAAAATTTCTTTCCCTTCTATTTTATCCAAATCAAAAATATGATTAGGTTGGTTCATTTCCATCAAAATAAAATTTGAAACATCAACTATATTATTAATGCTTTTAAGACCTACTGCCTCTATTTTATCTTTTAACCATTTAGGGCTTTCTTTTACTGTAACATCTTTTAATATCCTTGATACATATCTTTTTGATAAATTATCATCTTCTATATTTATTGTTATATTATCTGAAGTTTTTTCAGCATATTCTTTATTTATTTTCACATTAGGGTACGTTACTTTTTTATTATAATAAGCGGCTAACTCTCTTGCTATTCCAATGTGAGACAAACAATCAGGTCTATTAGGAGTAATTTCTAATTCAAATACTACATCATCTATTTCCAAATATTCTTTCATTGGAACCCCAACAGGTGCATCTTCTGGTAATATTATAATACCCGATGAATCTGTTCCTATTCCAAGTTCCTTAGAAGAGCATAACATTCCACTTGATTCAACTCCTCTTATTTTCCCTTTTTTAATAACAAAATCAGGCGCTAGCTTAGCTCCTATCTGTGCTAAAACTACTTTATCTCCCAGTTTATGATTAGGGGCTCCACAAACTACTTGTATTATTTCTTTTCCTATATCCACTTTACATACAGTCAAGTGATCTGAATCAGCATGTTTTTCTTTCTCTACAATTTTAGCAGTTACTACTTTATCTAAATTCTCACCTTTTATTTCTATTTTTTCTACTTCTTGACCTATCATCGTCAGCGCATTTTCAATTTCCTTTACATTTAATTCGCCTAAATCAACATATTCTTTTAACCAATTTAAAGAAATTAGCATTATTTCCTCCTATAAAATATTTCCTTAATTTTTATTTTTTATTAGTTTATTATTTCATTTAAATACTAAATATTATTTTTCTTCTATTAACTAAAATTGATCTAAAAATCTCTCATCATTTTCAAAAAATGATCTTAAATCATCAATTCCGTATTTTAACATTGTTATTCTCTCAAGACCTAAACCAAAAGCAAATCCTTGATATTTTTTAGGATTTATTCCTACTCCTTCTAATACTTTAGGATTAACCATTCCACTTCCAAGGATTTCAAGCCAACCTGTTCCTTTACATACTCTACATCCTTCTCCTTTACAAACTCCACACTCCACGTCCATTTCTGCTGAAGGTTCTGTAAAAGGGAAAAAATGTGGTCTAAATCTTACATTTCTATCTTCTCCAAAAATTTTCTTCACGATATTTTCAAGAATTGCCTTAAAATTAGCAAAAGATACATCTTCTCCAACCATAAGCCCTTCCATTTGATGGAACATAGGAGTATGTGAAACATCATAATCTGGTCTGTAAACTTTTCCTATGGAAATCATTCTAAATGGAGGTTTTCTATCTTCCATATATCTTATTTGCATCCCAGAAGTCTGCGTTCTCAATACTACTTCATCCTCTTTTATATAAAAGGTGTCTGATATTTCCCTAGAAGGATGTGTTTTTGGTATATTTAATGCATCAAAATTATATTTCACATATTCTACTTCAGGCCCGTCAACTATATCAAACCCCATTGTAGAAACTATCTCTTTTATTTCCATAACTGTTTTTGTTAGAGGATGTAATGATCCTTCATCAGGCTTCCTTCCTGGAAGTGTTATGTCTATTATTTCATTTTTTATTCTTTCTTGTTTAGCTTTTTCTTTTAACTCATTTAGTTTTATGTCAAAATTTTCATTTAGCATATTTTTTATTTCATTTGTTTTTTTCCCAAATTCAGCTATTTTTTCAGCAGCTATATCTGACATACCTTTCATTATAGCTGTAAATTCTCCTTTTTTTCCAAGAATTTTTACTTTTAATTCATTTAAATCATCAAGATTTGCAATATTATCAATATTTGTTAGTACCTCTTCTTTTAATTTTTCTAACTTTTCTAACATTTTTCCTCCTAATTATTATCACATTGCTCTATATAAATATTAAATTTATTCCACATTTTTCTAACATTATAACACAAAATATCCTTATTTTCTATTGAAAGTCAAAAAATAATTATTTAAAAAAATTTTAGTAATTATTGTTTTTCCTAGTAAAAATTCTATTTTTAAATGAAATATAAATTTTAAGTAAATAAAAATAGAAACTTTAATTAAATTGATAAAAGTTTCTATTTTTATTATTTTATTATTCTTTTCTTATAAACAAGTCACTAATTGATTGATCTGAAGATATCCTTTTTATTGTTTCTGCAAAAAGGGTGTCAGTAGATAAAATAGTTAATTTATCAAATTTTTTATTTTCTGGTATTTCTATTGTGTCAGTTATTATTACCTCTGTAAATGGTGTGTTTTTAAGTACTTCTACTGCTTGTTCTGAAAATATTCCATGGGTTGCACATGCGTATATTTCTGTAGCACCTTCTTTTAATAATTCATTAGCGGCTCCACATATTGTTGTTGCCGTGTTAATTATATCATCTACTAAAATTGCTTTCTTACCTTTTACATCTCCTATTATTCCCACTATTTCAGATTTTCCATTATCATCATCTCTTTTATCTATGATGGCTAATGATGTATGTAACCAATCAGCAACTCCTCTTGCTCTTTTCAACCCTCCAGCATTAGGGGATACCACCACCACTTCATCTGGATCAAATTTGTATTTCATAAAATAATTTACAAAAATTGGAAGAGCTTCCATATGATCAGCAGGTATATCAAAAAAACCTTGAACCTGTTTAGCATGTAGATCCATGCAAACTACTCTTGTTGCTCCTGCTTTTGTAAGTAAATTAGCAACTAGTTTAGCAGTAATAGGTTCTCTTGAAGTAGCTGTTCTGTCCTGTCTTGCATATCCATAATAAGGTATTACAGCTGTTATTTTATAAGCAGATGCTCTTTTTAACGCATCTATCATTATTAGAAGCTCCATAATGCTTTCATTTACCGGCTCAGATGTCGAATTAATCAAAAAAGCTTTACAACCTCTTACACTGCTTTCAGGCTTTATATATACTTCGCCATCAGCGAAATGATTTATTTGAACTTCCGAAAGACTCGTTTCCAATTTTTCTGATATTCTGCTAGCCAATTTTTTACTAGATGAACCAGCAAAAATCTTTACTCTATTTTTATCTATCTCCATTAAGTTCTCCTATCATAATATTTTTTATACTATCATTTTATTATTTTTTTAATAAAAAATCAAGTACATAAAAGTTATTTTATAATGTCGTATCTTTTACAAAACCATTTAAAGCTATCAAAGCTATTAAATTAGGTATTACCATTAAACCATTAAAGAAATCAGCTAATTCCCAAACTAATTCTACTTTTTGAGCTGTCCCTAAAACTATACATATCATAACTAAAACTCTATATATATTTATAGCTTTATCACCAAATAGATATTTTATATTTGACTCACCAAAAAAATACCAACCTATAACTGTAGAAAAAGCAAAGAAAAATAAAGATATAGATATGAAAGCTCCTCCAAAAGATCCTAACGTTCCAGAAAATGCCATTTGTGCTAATTTAATTCCTTTTAATCCTGTCACATCTACTCTTGATGTTAAAATTACTAATGCTGTCAATGTTAAAACAACAAATGTATCTATGAATACAGTTATTATTGCTATATGACCTTGATCTTCTGGTTTTTTTACCTTAGCTATAGCATGAGCATGAGGAGTAGAACCCATTCCAGCCTCATTGGAAAACAATCCTCTTGCTACACCATATCTTATAGCTTTTTTTATTCCCGCTCCTAAAAATCCTCCTAAAATTGCCTTTGTAGAAAAAGCATTTACGAATATTGCTTCAAAAGCATAAAAAACACTTTTAAAATTTAATAAAATAACAACAAAACAAACTAATATATATAATCCAGCCATTATTGGAACAACTTTTTCAGTAACTGATGCTATTCTTTTTACTCCACCGAAAAAAACAAATCCCCCTAAAACAGATATTACTAGTCCTGTAACTATTGTTGGTATTTTAAATGAATTTTCAAGTGCCTCTCCTATTGAATTTGATTGTACTGCGTTTCCCATAAATCCTAAAGCTAATATACATGAAATGGAAAAAAATACTGCCATTGCTTTTGCTAATTTATTTCCATTAAACAATTTTTCAATATAGTAAGAAGGTCCTCCGACTATAGTTCCATTTACATCTTTTTTAAATAATTGACCTAATACTGCTTCTGCATAAATTGTAGCCATTCCGAAAAATGCGCTTATCCACATCCAAAATATTGCCCCAGGTCCTCCAGAAACTATTGCTGTCGCTGCCCCTGCTAAATTACCTGTACCTACTTGAGCTGCAATTGCTGTTGCCAAAGCTTGAAATGATGACATTCCTCTGTTATCTGCTTTTTCCCCATTCAAATCAAAACCTTTTATCAAATGCTTTATCCCAATTTTAAATTCTCTTACTTGAATAAATTTTAATTTTAAAGTAAAAAATATTCCTGTCCCTACTAATAAAACAATTAAAATATTTCCCCAAAATAAACCATTAATGTCTTCTATAATCTTCAACATTTTTTCTCTCTCCTTAATCTAAAATATCATTTAAAACCAAATAAAAAAAGTCTTAATAATTAAGACCTCAAGAAGCATATAAAAAACACACAACATCATAATAACATCATTTGCATATTTCTCTGTCCTTTTACCTGAGAGTTTAGGCT
This sequence comes from Leptotrichiaceae bacterium, assembly GCA_018060185.1. Classification (GTDB taxonomy): domain Bacteria; phylum Fusobacteriota; class Fusobacteriia; order Fusobacteriales; family Leptotrichiaceae; genus JAGOWQ01. The sequence continues at coordinate 6,436 of JAGOWQ010000047.1, forward strand.
TATATTATAATATAAGCTTTGCTCCTTCGGTGTCATCTTTTGATAATCTCTCCAGAGGTTCGTCCAATATGAGTCCTTTTACCTGAAAGTTTCGCTTCTTCGGTGCCGTCTTTATTTATTAAAACAGTCTCTTCTCATATCTTCATACGATTTTATTTAATTTTTATTAATGTTATCATATTTTATTGTGTGTGTCAATTTTATAATTTTTTTATTAATTCTTTTAAATAATCTTTTGCTCTATCTTTTAATTCAGGATGTCTTAATCCAAATTCTACATTAGCGACAAACATTCCAAATTTATCTCCTGTATCATATCTTAGACCTTTAAAATCATATGCATATAATTTATTTCCTGAATTTTTCATATCTAATATCGCATCTGTAAGCTGTATTTCTCCTCCTTTTCCAGGTTTGGTATTTTTTAAATATTTAAAAATCTCTGGCTCTAATATGTATCTTCCTAACGCTGCTAATTTACTTGGTGCATCTTCTATATTAGGCTTTTCTATAAAATTTTCTACTTCTACAGTTCTTTCGTCAACTTTTTTCAAAGGCTTTACTATCCCATATTTATTCACATCATTTTCAGGAACTTCTTGTACTCCCAATATAGAACCTCCACAAAGTTCGTTATATTTATTTATAAGCTGTTTAGTTGCTGGTATTTCTCCTTTTAATTCATCAATATAAACTATATCATCTCCAAGAACGACAACAAAAGGCTCATCTCCAATAAAGGCTTCTGCACATCCTATAGCATGCCCAAGTCCAAGAGGTTTTTTCTGTCTTACATAATATATATTAGCTAATTTTGAAATATCATTTACTATTTTTAAAAGTTCTGTTTTCCCGTTTTCTTCCAACGTTTTTTCTAATTCAAAGGAATAATCAAAATGATTTTCTATAGAATTTTTATTTCTCCCTGTTATAATTAGTATTTCTTCTATACCTGAGTCAACTAGCTCTTCAACCAAATACTGCAATGCTGGTTTATCAACTATTACAAGCATTTCTTTTGGTTGTGCCTTTGTTGCTGGTAATACTCTTGTGCCAAGACCTGCCGCTGGAATTACCGCTTTTCTTACTTTTTTTATACTCATAATTTTTTTCTCCTTTTTATATTTTTAAAATTTCTAAATTTTCAATAAATATCTTTTTAAAGTAGGAAATTCATCTATATAATTTATTATCTTATAATCTATTGTTCCATTTCTTCTCACAACTTTACTGATATATCTCTTTCTTTGCTCACACAGTCTTCTTTCATTTAAATTTAGTATTTCTATTGTTTTTTCTGCTTCTGCTTTTTTTCTCCCATCTTCGCAATTTGGTATTATTCTCCCAGTAGATAACTCATAAATAAAATACTCTTCTGGATTTTTTCTCACAGGATTTATAAAATTTTTATCCCATTTATTTCCTTTACTTGAACCGCAAGTCCTATGATACTCTAGGCATCCTGTTAAATAATTGCTATACTCATTTAATAGTTCTGGAAATTTACCCTTTGGCTTTATATGTTCTATTTGACTTCTTTCCACTTTTATTTTTCTTTCGCAGTAAGGACAAAAGCTATACTGCTCATTTTTTAACATATATTTTTTTAATCTTCTTTTTATATTAGTAGTATAATCGTCCCAGTCCTTTGGATTAGAATACCTCTTAAATATTAAGAAAAAGTCAGGTTCTTCCTTTTTGTTAACTTTTAACAAACTAAATTCCTCCCTTTTTTCTTATCTGAATATCCATTTTTATTAAAAATAAATCTTCGTTATCTGCTCCAAGTTCATTTTCTAATTTTTTCATTTTATTTTCAAATTCCTTTGTATCATATTTATTATCTCTCACCATTTTTCTTACTTCTTCTAATTTTAAATATACTTCTGGATTCCTATCTGTTTCAAGTCCCATTATATCTTCCAAAATTCTTCCTACAGGTTGTCCGTAAGAATCATATAATTCATCTCCTGTTTTTGCTACTATTATGCCTTTTTCTCCTTTTATTAAAAGAATAATATTTTCCTTAGGGACACTTCCTAAAATATGAGGGGAGTGTGTAGCTAATATAATTTGATTGTTTTCTCCTATTCTTTCAATAACTTTTACTATTCTTTGTTGCCATTTAGGATGAAGAGAAGATTCTGGTTCATCTATCATTATTATAGAATTTTTTGGTTCCATCATTTTTATAGCTAACGTTCTTAAAAATAGTTGCTTTTCCCCTGATGATAAATCGTTTATATCAAATTCTACTCCTAAGTGATTAGTAAAAATAGGCATACTTTCTGCATCTTTGGAAATACCAGTTAATTTAACATTTAACTTAAGTATTTCAAAAATATCATTTATTTCTTTAAATACTAATTCTTTAGCCTGTTTCATTGTAAGATCTTCATTATTATTAGCAGTTTCTATAACTTTACTTGCTATATACGAAGGAATATCTTCTATTAATTTTGAGTCTACTTTATTTAGAAATTTATAGTCCAATTTCAATGTAGTAGTTTTTGTATTTAACTTTTTAAAATTAAGTTCTGTAGGCATATAAATAATTTTTGGAATAGATTTTTCTTTTTCTAAATTTTTTCTGTCTTTTTTATCATTTTTCCAATTTCTTAAAAGTGTCCTTTCTTTCCCTTCAAATTTAAATGAAATAGGGATATTTTTGGAAAAAATATCATATCCTTCAAGATAATTATATATGCTTTCTAAAATGGTTGTTTTTCCAGTACCATTACTTCCTGCAATAATTATAGTATTTAAAATTTTATTATTTTTTTCAAAACATATATCTATATCTTTTAAAGCTTTTTCTTTTTTTATATAGATATTCTTTATTTTCATTTTAATTCTCTCCTTTTTTATTTACCTTTGTCTAATTATACTATATTTTTTTTAGTTTTCCAATAAAAAAGGAATATTATATTATTAAAAAAATATAATATTCTCCTTAATTAAAACTTTAATATCTAAATAAAATTTTTTATTCAAAATATTTTTTTTCTGGGTTAAACTTCTGCTGTTTTTGATCTTTTTCAGAAATAGTTAACTCTTCTTCTTTTATTCCATATTCAGCTAATTTCCAGTTTATATTTAGAATTTCATCGTTCCATAAAATTCCACTATCGTATTCAGGTGAATAAAAATCTGTACATTTATATAAAAATTCTGTATCGTCTTCTAATGTTATAAATCCGTGTGCAAATCCTTCTGGGACATAAAACATTGTCTTGTTTTCTTCTGTTAATAAAACTCCAAACCATTGCCCGAAGGACTCACTTTCTTTTCT
>JAGOWQ010000022.1 GCA_018060185.1 Leptotrichiaceae bacterium
CTTCTCATTGACTTGCATGTGTTAAGCATTCTGTCAGCGTTCATCCTGAGCCAGGATCAAACTCTTCATTCAATTTATTTACACCTTTAATTTTTTTCCTCAAATTATTTGACAGGAATTGCATTATGCTATTCCTTTTCACATCTTCTTGGTTTGCTTTTCTTCTTATCTTATTATTCTGTTTTTATTGTCCTTTTCTAGTCATGAAAACATTCACGCTAGACAATGTAATATTATCATATTTTATATTATTTTGTCAACTACTTTTTTCTATTTTTTTAATTAATAATTAAAAAATATTGAAATTTAATTTTGTTATTATGTTTAACTTAGTAAAAATAAAAAGACTGAATTAAAATTGACGTTCTTACCTTATAAACTAAATTAAGTTATTTTATTTACAAAAGTAAGTTACAATTCTAATTTCAGCCTCTTTAAATTTCGTTAACTATTCACCAGTTACGCTTCCTTTATTTAATTTTGTTTTTGAAAATACAAATGTCAATCCAAAAGCTAATCCAAAAGCTGCAAGCGATGCAATCCAAAACCCTATTTGATGTGCACCATCAAATTTTATTGATAAAAATGCTAATGCTAATCCTCCTACACCTATTCCATTAGCTAATACATTAAATCCTGTAGATATTAATGCCCCTACTGTAGAACCTATTAATGCTGCATAAAATGGATACATATATTTTAAATTTGCACCAAATAATGCTGGTTCTGTTATACCAAACCATGCTGATACAGTTGATGATATTGATACTGATGCTTGTTTTTCGTTCTTTTTATATATGAAATACGTTGCAAAAACTGCTCCTGATTGTGCTATATTTGACAATGCTATTAACGGCCATATAAATGTACCTCCACTAGTTGCAGATAATTGTAAATCAACTGCTATAAATGTATGGTGTAATCCTGTTATTACCAATGGCGCATAAGTTGAACCAAATAATATTGCCCCTAAATATTTTAATCCAGGTGTTTTAAACAAGAAACCAAATATACTAACTAATAACTCTCCTAAAGTTCTAGCAAAAGGCCCTATAAATAATATTGTTAAAAATCCTGTAACTATCAATGTTATAAATGGAACCCAAACTAATTTTAGCACTTCTGGAGTATTTTTATTAAAGAATTTTTCAATATAGCATAATGCTATCCCTGCAAACATTGCTGGTATTACTTGAGCTTGATATCCTATTAAAGCTAATTTTGTAAATCCTAAATTCAATATATGTTTTCCTGCTTCAATCCCAAACTCAGCATTTCCATTTAACAACGCTTCTTTAACATTTACTCCTGCTCCTGTCATATTTCCATAAACATATGCATTTAACATACTTCCAGCAACAAGCATTATACCTAATACTATTCCTAATGCTTCATTACCTTTAAATTTTTTAACAGTAGACCAACAAACTAGTACAGGCAACATACCAAATACTGCTCCACCTATCCAATCTGTGAAAAACAATACTATTCTCGCTAACTCTGATATTTCTTTAAATGATTTACCATTTAAAAATGGTAAATTTGCTTGTAGAAAGTTTCCTATCCCCAACATTAACCCTCCAGCAACTAACGCTGGAATTAATGGTACAAATATTTCAGCTAAATGTCCTACCATTCTTTGTAAAAAAGGCTGTTTATTCATAGCTGCTTTTTTCACATCTTCTTTAGAAGCAGATTGGATTCCTGACACCCCTATAAAATCTTTGTAAAAATCTCCAACATCATTTCCCATAATGACTTGGAATTGACCTGCATTTGTAAAAGTACCTTTTACTGTAGGTAATTGTTGAATTTCTTTTATTTTAGCATTCCCCTCATCTACTAATGCAAACCTCATTCTTGTTGCACAATGTGTAACACTTACAATATTTCCTTTCCCACCAATAAGTTCTAGAAGCTTCTTGGCTTCATCTTGGTATTTTCCCATAACGTTCCTCCTAAAAAAATTTATATAACTATTTTTAAATAGTAATTAATTTTAAATATAAGCATATTTTAAATTTAGCTTATTTTGACTTATTTTGTTTTGTTCTTTTTGATTTTCATCAATTGTATATTTATATAATTATTTTTATAAAATGTCAAGAAAAAAATTATATTTTTATTATAATTTAATTATTTTTTTATTTTATATTTTTGAGATTCAAGTATTCTATCTAGAACCACTATTGCTGTAGCTGCTTCTAATACTACAATTGCTCTAGGAACTATAACAGGATCATGTCTTCCTTTAACCTCTAGAGTATCGTTTTGTTTCGTTTCCAAATTAACAGTTTTTTGAGATCTTTCTATGGAAGCTGTGGGCTTAATAGCAACTTTGAAACTAATCGGCATTCCCGTTGTTATCCCACCAATTATACCTCCATTATTATTCGTATAAGATTTTATATTTCCTTTTTCATCAAAATACATTTCGTCATTTGCCTCATAACCTGTCATCTTAGTTATCCCAAATCCAGCTCCAAACTCTATTCCTTTTACTGATGGAATAGAAAATATCATCCTTGATATCTCACTTTCAATAGACTCAAAAAAAGGATCTCCTACACCTGGTTTAACTCCTTTAATCATTATCTCGGCAATTCCACCTAGTGAATTTCCTTCTTCTCTGAAAGACATTATAGTCTTTTCCATTTCTTCAGATAATTTTTCATTTAACGTTGGAAGAAGCATTTTTCTCAATTTATTGATATTTTCTTCTGTAATATCTTCTTCTGTAAAATCCCTATCTTCTATGTTTTTTAAAGATTTTATATGAGCTCCTATTAATATCCCCTCTTCCTTCAATATCTGTTTAGCTATAGCTCCTGCAAAAACTATTGAAGTTGTTATCCTTCCAGAAAAATGTCCACTTCCTCTAATATCATTGTATCCTTCATATCTATTTTTTCCAGACCAGTCAGCATGACCAGGTCTTGGTTTTTTAATCAATTCACTATAATCTTTCGATCTTTGATCTTTATTCCTTACTATCATTGCAAGAGGTGTACCAGTGGTTCTTCCTTCTATAAATCCACTTAATATTTCAAACTCATCTTTTTCAGATCTTGGAGTCGTCAATTTTGAATTTCCTGGAGCCCTTCTTTTCATTTCTTCTTTAATAAAATCAATATCAAGCTTTGTTCCTGCTGGAATACCGTCAATATTAATTCCTAAAGCAACTCCATGAGATTCACCAAAAAGTGAAATTTGATAATTTTTACCAAAATTTGCTCCCATTTTTTCTCCTTAGTTTATTTTAATTTTTCTATTGTTCCACCCATTTTTTCAAAATCCTCCCAAAAATTAGGATATGATTTTTTTACACTTTCAGCTTCATTAATAATTATTTCATCTCTACATCTCGTAGAAGCTATCGCTAAAGACATCGCTATTCTATGATCATTCCAAGAAGAAACTTCAACTCCTCCTTTAAATTCATCAACTCCGTTAATAATTAGGCTATCTCCCTCTTCTATTACGTTAGCACCAAGTTTATTTAACTCAGTTTTTATGGAAGTAATTCGATCAGATTCCTTTATTCTAAGTCTTTCACCATTTATTATTCTAGTTTCTCCTTCACTTAACGCTGCTAGTACAGTAAGAATAGGTCCTATATCTGGACATTGCGAAATATCTATTATAGTTCCTTTAGTTTTTGAAGGCTTTATAACTAAATAATTATCAAAAACATCGATATTCGCTCCCATTCTTTTAACTATTTCTATTATTTCTTTATCGCCTTGAAGGGAGTCCTTATTTACATGTAGGCACTTTATTTCATTTTCAGTATTACTTGAAATAATACCTGCAACTATCCAAAAAGCAACTTGAGAATAATCCCCTTCTACTGTGTATTCAAAAGGTTTATAATTTTGATTCCCTTTTATATGAAAAGATTTGTAATCGTCATTTTTTATTTCTATTCCTGATAATTTCAATATCTCTAATGTTAAATCTACATACCCTATAGATTCTAAATTTTTATTTATTATTAATTTTGAATCTCCATTTAATAAAGGTAACGCATATAGCAATCCTGTTATAAATTGAGAACTTATATTCCCGTCAATTTCATAAATCCCTGGCTTAAGCTCTCCATTTACTGTTAAAGGTAATTTCCCATCTGTTGTTTCATAAAAAAGTCCTTGCTTTTCAAAGATTTTATAGTATGAATCAAGAGGTCTATCAACTAATTTACCTTTCCCATCAAAAACCAATTCATTTTTTGAAGTTAGCCCAACTGGAATTAAAAATCTTATCGTCGACCCTGATTCACTACACTTAGTATATTTATCTTTTGGAATTATCTTTCCACTATTTCCTATTATTTCTAAAGAGTTTTCTCCCTTTATTATTTTCGCACCCCAATTTTCCATTATTTCCATCGTTGCTTTAATGTCCATAGAAAATTTCAAATTACTTATTTTAGATTTTTTCTCACTAGTTGCCAGAGAAGCTCCTATAACTGCCCTATGAGAATAACTTTTTGAAGGTGGGATTTCTATTGTTCCTTTTAGTACTCTTGGTTTAATTTTTACTTTCAAAGACTAACTCTCCTATCTATTTAAATTTTATAATTTTTAAATATATTATATTACTTTCCTAAAATAATCATTTACAAAAACGTTTATTAACTTTTAAAAAATTCATCTTCTGTCATTTTTATTATTTCAACCTTACCTATTTCCTTTAAAAAAACAAAATTTATTCCTCCAGAAACACTTTTTTTATCTCTTCTCATTATATTTTTTATTTCTTCTACAGGATAATTGATACTTGTAGGAAGGTTTAAAGATTTTAATAATTTTTCTACAGGATTTAGTTGACCGTCTTTAGTTATACCTTTTTTTTCTCCAATTTTTATAATATCTATTACTCCAGTTGATATTGCTTCACCGTGAGAATACACTTCATAATTTGTATACTGCTCTATAGCATGTCCTATTGTATGCCCAAAATTTAATATCATTCTTAGTTGTTCTTCTTTTTCATCTTTTTCAACAACTTCTTTCTTTATTTCACAAGATCTGTATACAAGCTCATTTATATACTTCATTAAATGACATCTAAATTTATCGTTATCAGAAACTGTACTAGAAATTTCCTCAACATTTTCTGTAATATCAACTAACTTATTAAAGAAAATTTTATCATAAATACACCCATATTTTACAATTTCTGCAAATCCGTCATAAAAATATCTATTTGATAATGTAGTTAAAAATTGATTATCTATTAAAACTAATTTAGGTTGATGGAAAGCACCTATGAGATTTTTTCCTTCTGGTAAATCGACTCCAACTTTTCCTCCTACACTACTATCAACTTGAGAAACTATCGTAGTAGGAATTTGAATAAAATTTACCCCTCTCAAATAAGTTGATGCAGCAAATCCTGCTACATCTCCTACAACTCCTCCTCCAAAAGCTATAACCATATCTTTTCTTTTTATTTCAGATTTTACCATTGCCGAATATATCCCTTGCATTATTCCTATATGTTTATTTTTTTCTCCTGCCTCAAGGATATAAACAGTGTAGTCAAATCCATTAAACATTTCAGAATATTTTTCTTTATATATTTCATGTACATTAGAATCTGTTATTACGAATAATTTACTCCCTTCGTAAACTCCTCTTATGTACTCTGGGAATTCATTTATATAATTTTCTCCAATAATTATGTCATAAGAATTTTTTTCTAAATCTACATTTAGCTTTTTCATAATCATCTCCTCTACAAAAATTATTTAATTTTATATCTTTTTTCAATTTCTTTTTTTATATAGTGAGATTCAAATTCTTCGTCCAAAATATCCATAGCTATATAATCATATCTTTTCCCAAATACTTCTATCATTTTTCTGAATCTCCCAGCTTCTTTAAAACCTATTTTTTTATATAAATTGTAAGCTATTTCATTATATTCAAATACATATAGTGAAATATTTTTTAAATTTAATAGTGAAAATCCGAAGTCTAAAATTAAATTAATAGCTTCTTTACCGTATCCTTTTCCATAATAATTTTCTTTCCCAATCATTATACCCAATTCGGCATTTTTATTTATTAAATCTATTCTATTAAATCCAACACTACCTAATAATTCATCATTTTCTAATAATCTTATTGAAAAAGTATATTCATTTTTAATTTTTTTTAAACTTTCCAATTCTTTCTCTACATCATAAACACCAGCATAAACTATACTACCCAATCCTACTGAAACGATATTATTATTTATCATTTGAGTGTATTCTTCAACATCGTCCAATGAAATCGGTGATAAATAAACTTTATCTCCCAACAATTTCTTTATATATTTCTTTTCCATATAAAAACCCTCTTTCATAATGTATAATTTTCTAAGAAAAGTATTTCAAAAATTACATAAAATTAATATATAAAATCACTCTATTTGTTCTCTTCTTTTAGTAGAAATAATAAACTTTTCTTTTAAAGTTATTAAATCTTCATTTTTCAGTGAATCTTTTATTATATCTAACTCATTTTCAAATTGTTCAATCATATTAAGAAGATTTTCTTTATTCCCAATAAACAGTTCAGACCATAAATCTTCATTTATTTTCGCAATTCTCGTTAAATCTCTGTAAGAATCTCCAATAAATTTATTAGTGTCATATTTTTGACTGTCACTGTTTACAAGTGCAACTGCTATTGCGTGAGTTAGCTGGCTTGTAAAAGCTATTATTTCATCATGTTCTTTTTCAGTTAAAAAGCTTATACTTTTAAATCCCATCTTTTTTATTATATAAATTAATAATTCTAAATTTTCCTTTTTGTTTTTTTCATCTTTAACAATAATATAATTAGCATTTTTAAAAACTTTTCTATCTGCAAAATCTATTCCTCTTTTTTCACGTCCTGCCATAGGATGACCAAATATAAAGTCTATATTTTTACCTGATTTTTCAATTATAGGATTAATTTCATTTATAATTTTACCCTTTATTCCTACAACATCTGTAATAATTGCTCCATCTTTAAAGTTTTCTATGTTATTTATAAAAAAAGATCTCATTATATTAGGATAAAGAGTAATTATAACTAAATCTGATTTTTGTAGAGGTTCTTTTGTTTTTATAAATCCTTCAGTTATAATACCTTTTTTCTTAGCTTTAATTAATATATTTTCATCTACATCAATTCCATAAATAGTACCAACACCCATATTAACAAAACTTTCAGCAAAGGCACCACCTATCACCCCTAATCCAATGACTGTTACAGTTAAATCTTTTAAGTTTTTTTCAAATTTATGATCATTAGTGCTACTTATAGTACTACTTACTTCCATAAACACCTCTATTCTGTATTTCAAATTATTCAAATTATTTAAAAGTTTTTCCTAAAACGTTAGCTATTTTTTCTACATCACTCATTAAATCTTCAAATACTTCTGGTTTTAATGACTGTGGACCGTCTGATAATGCTTTATCTGGTTCTGGATGTACTTCTACCATTAATCCATCTGCTCCTGCTGCTACTCCTGCCATTGCTAATGGTTTTACCATCCAAAATTTCCCAGTAGCATGTGCTGAATCCACTATTATAGGTAAATGTGTTAGTTTTTTTATCATCGGTACAGCATTTAAATCTAATACGTTTCTATAAGCTGTCTCGTATGTTCTTATCCCTCTTTCACATAATACTACATTTTCATTCCCACCTGCCAATATATATTCAGCTGACATTAACCACTCTTCCACTGTAGCACTTAATCCCCTTTTTAATAATACAGGTATTTTTGTCTTTCCTACTTCTTTTAATAAATCAAAATTTTGCATGTTTCTTGCACCTAACTGTATCATATCTAAATGTGGTCCAAATTCTTTTAATTGTGATATTGACATAACTTCACATATTATTGGAAGACCTGTTTCTGATTTAGCTTTTTTCATTAACTCTATACCTTCCATTCCCATTCCTTGAAAGGCGTAGGGAGACGTTCTAGGTTTAACTACTCCTCCTCTTAACATATTTGCTCCCATTTTTTTTACTACTCTTGCTGTTTCCATTATCTGTTCTTCACTTTCCACTGAACATGGTCCTGCCATCATTACTAAATTATTTCCACCTATTTCTACGTCTCCTACTTTTACTATTGTATCCTCTGGTTTAAACTTTCTACTTGCTCTCTTATACGGCTCTTGTATTCTTTGAACATCAAGTACGTAATCTAGTGATTGAATATGTTTTATATCAATAGAACTTATATCTCCTACTAATCCTAATATAGAATATTCTTCACCAATGATAAGTTTAACTTTTACATTATTTTCACTTTCCAGTCTTGATATCATATCTTTTAGAGTATCGTGATTAATACTACCGTCCACTTTAATGATCATATTTTTATTTCCTCTCTATAAAAAAATTTATATTTTAAATATTATATCACTTTATTTTCTTATTTAAAAGTTTTTCCTAAAACGTTAGCTATTTTTTCTACATCACTCATTAAATCTTCAAATACTTCTGGTTTTAATGACTGTGGACCGTCTGATAATGCTTTATCTGGTTCTGGATGTACTTCTACCATTAATCCATCTGCTCCTGCTGCTACTCCTGCCATTGCTAATGGTTTTACCATCCAAAATTTCCCAGTAGCATGTGCTGAATCCACTATTATAGGTAAATGTGTTAGTTTTTTTATCATCGGTACAGCATTTAAATCTAATACGTTTCTATAAGCTGTCTCGTATGTTCTTATCCCTCTTTCACATAATACTACATTTTCATTCCCACCTGCCAATATATATTCAGCTGACATTAACCACTCTTCCACTGTAGCACTTAATCCCCTTTTTAATAATACAGGTATTTTTGTCTTTCCTACTTCTTTTAATAAATCAAAATTTTGCATGTTTCTTGCACCTAACTGTATCATATCTAAATGTGGTCCAAATTCTTTTAATTGTGATATTGACATAACTTCACATATTATTGGAAGACCTGTTTCTGATTTAGCTTTTTTCATTAACTCTATACCTTCCATTCCCATTCCTTGAAAGGCGTAGGGAGACGTTCTAGGTTTAACTACTCCTCCTCTTAACATATTTGCTCCCATTTTTTTTACTACTCTTGCTGTTTCCATTATCTGTTCTTCACTTTCCACTGAACATGGTCCTGCCATCATTACTAAATTATTTCCACCTATTTCTACGTCTCCTACTTTTACTATTGTATCCTCTGGTTTAAATTTTCTACTTGCTCTCTTATATGGTTCTTTTACTCTTTGAGCATCTAATACATAATCTATAGATAAAAATCTATCTATATCAACTAAACTCGTATCTCCTACTAATCCTAATATTGTATACTCAGATCCATGAGATATATGAGCTTCTAACCCATATTCTTCAATTCTTTCTAAGATTTTTTCCATGTCTTTTTGTTTGATTTTTGAATCAACTTTAATAATCATTGCTTTCCTCCTAAAAATTTTATTTTTTAATTTTTAAAATAAAAAACTCTCTAAAAATATATCTAAAATTAACATTTTTTTAAGAGAGTCGAGTATGAATATAAATTAACATTTGAATTATATAATATCTGTGTATTACAATATTAAATAAACTTTATGATTTTTAAAATATAGCTATAAATAATTTTATATCATAAAAATAAGAAATAATTGCAACAATATTTCAAAATTAATTAAATTTTAAATTTAATAATTCCATATTGTTCCCTTTATTTAAAATTTTAAAACTATTTTCCCTACTAAATCTACAATTTTTCTAATTTACAACTATTCCTACTATCCTACTACCCTACTCTTTTTTATTTTACGTTATCTAATATTATCAAAAAAAAAAATCTATGTCAAATATATTAAAATATTAACTAATATAACTTTTATTAATAGATGACTCTTTATAGCTTAGTTAAAAACTTCTAAAAAATAGATACAATAATGAATATTTTGAGAAATGATTAGGAGGAGAAGTATGTATTTAATTGAACTATTAAAGAAAATATTTAGAGATAAAAATTTAGGAATAATTATTTATTTAATTTTAAATATATTCGTTGTGGTAATGATTTTAAGTTCGTTTTTTGCAAGTAACAAAATTAATGGAATTTTATTTGGAATAATCGCATATTTATTATCTGTATCTATAGCCCTGTCACCAATTGGCGAATGGTTACTAAGATTACAAACTAACTGTAAGGTTATTAAAAGGGTAGATTATTTAGAAAAACTAAATCCTTTGTTTGAGGAAGTGTATAATAAAGCTAAAGAAATAGACCCATCTATATCATCAAATATAAAATTATATATGAATGATAATATGGAACCTAATGCGTTTGCAACTGGAAGAAATACAATATGTTTAACTAAAGGATTACTGAGTTACACAGATGATGAGATAAAAGCTATTTTTTCTCATGAATTTGGTCACTTACGTAACAAAGATACAGATTTATTATTATTAATAACAGTAGGAAATTTTATAATAATGTTTTTTTTCATAGTTTTTAGACTCATATTTAGAACAACGGGAATTATAGCTTCAATAATTAATAGAAGTTGGGGAACATTAATTATTACACTTTTTATTGACACCATTTATGTTGCAATGTTTAGTTTATGGACTCGATTAGGTGCTGTATTAGTATTGCATTCAAGCAGACGTAGTGAATATGAAGCAGATAAATTTGCATTTGATACTGGTTATGGATATTATTTAGCTGAAGCATTAGATAAACTAAGTTTATATTCTGGGGAAAGATCAAAAGGTATTTTTGCTACGTTAATGTCATCACATCCAAGAACAGACGATAGAATTGCAAAATTACAAGAATTAGGTGTCGAGTATAGAAGAACTTTTTAGTTTTATATATTATTTCAAATAACTTCTACATTGTTATTATATTTAAAATCTGTTTAAATGAGTATATTAAAAAATATTTTTTAATATACTTTTTTATATAACTTAAAAATAAATTTATAAAATTAATCTTAGTATTTACAATACATATTTTAAATATATTTATAAATATGATATACTTACAACATGTTTCATATACTTTACTTAATATATAAATTTATATATAAAATTGTAGTAATTAGTATTGTAGAATTAAAATTTAAAAAATAAAATTTTTAGGAGGAAAAATGAAAAAATTATTATTGGTGATTTTAGCATTGACTGTTTTTGTTCTAAGCTGTGGTAATAAAAGTACTACAAGTGGAAGTGCAGGAGCTTCAAACAATGATGTAATTAAAATCGGAGTTATTGCTCCACTTACAGGAGATGTGGCACAATACGGTGTTGCAGTAAAAGAAGGGGTTGAAATGAAAGTAGCTGAAATAAATGCTGCTGGAGGTATAAATGGTAAAAAAATAGAACTAGTTATATCAGATAGTAAAGGAGACTCGCAAGAAGCTGTAAATATTTTCAAAAAAATGATTTCTCAAGATAAAGTTAACCTTATAATAGGTGAAGTTATATCTTCTGCTTCATTGGCAATTGCTGACTTAGCACAAAGAGCTCAAATACCTATGATAAGTGCTTCTGCAACAAATCTTGATGTTACAAAAGGTAAAGACTTTGTATTTAGAACTACGTTTACAGATCCTTTCCAAGGAATAGCTACAGCAAAATACGCAAAAGAAAAAGAATTTAAATCGGTTGCAATTTTAACAAATACATCGAGTGATTATGCTGTTGGATTAGCTGAAGCGTTTAAAACGCAAGCTAGTAAAGATGGATTAACTATTATAGAAGAAAAATATACAAAAGATGATAAAGACTTTAAATCAATTTTAACTAAAATAAAAGGTCAAAACCCTGAAGCTATATTCGTACCAGATTATTATAATACAATAGGGTTAATTCTTACTCAAGCAAATGAATTAGGAATAAAAGCTCAATATTTAGGTGGAGACGGTTGGGATGGAATCCAAGTTAACTTTAGCAATGTTGCTGAAGGATCTATATTTGCGAGTCAATTTGCTCCAGATGACCCAGATGCTACTGTACAAAAGTTTATAGCAGATTTCAAAGCTAAATACTCTAAAGAGCCAACTATTTTTGAAGCTTTAGGATATGACACAGCAGTTATAGTAGAAAATGCACTAAAAACAGCAAAAGATTTAAGTGGTACTTCAATTAAAGAAGCTATGGCTTCTACAAGCGGATTAAATTTAGTAACTGGAACTTTCACATTTGATGCTGATAGAAATCCTGAGAAAAAAGTTACTTTTATAGAATTAAAGGATGGAAAACTTACTTTAAAAGAGAAAAAATAATTATTGTATGGTTTAAGAGGATAGTTTTTACTATCTTCTTTTTCCCTTTTAACAAAGATTTTTAAATTAAAACGAGGAGTTTCAAAATGTTAAGAAATTTTATTGAACAGACTATTAATGGTCTGCAAACTGGTAGTATATACGCATTAATAGCATTAGGTTATACTATGGTTTATGGGATTGTTAGGCTTATTAACTTTGCCCATGGAGATATATTAATGATTGGTGCTTATGCAGTTTTAGTCGCTGTTTCTAATGGTATGCCTTTAGTTTTAGCTCTTATTTTATCAATTATATTATGTGCTATATTAGGAGTTTTAATTGACTTTTTGGCTTATAGACCATTGAGAAATGCACCTAAAATCTCTGCTTTAATTACTGCCATAGGGATTAGTTTTTTATTAGAAAGTATTGCATTAATAATATTTGGTGCTAACCCAAGAGTTATTGATCCAAAATTAATTCCACCTTTCCTTTCATCAGGAAATAATATTAACTTAGGATTTATTAATATAAGTGTACTTACTATTTTTGTTATTATTATAACATTAATAAGTATGTATATTTTAAATTTATTTATAAAAAAGACAAAACTTGGAAAAGCAACTAGAGCAGTATCTCAAGATGCAGGGGCAGCTAAACTAATGGGAATAAACGTTAACTTGACTATTGCAATTACATTTGCTATTGGGTCAGGTCTTGGAGCTTTAGGAGGAGTATTATATGCTCTGATGTATCCAAGAATAGAGCCTTACATGGGAATGCTTCCTGGTCTTAAAGCATTTATTGCTGCTGTATTTGGAGGAATTGGTAGTATCCCAGGAGCTATGGTTGGTGGATATGTTTTAGGAATTATCGAATCTTATACAAAAGGTTATATTTCTTCCACTTGGGCAAATCCTATTGTTTTTGGTGTATTGATTTTAATACTTATATTTAAACCAAATGGATTATTTGGTAGAAGTCAAAAAGAGAAAGTTTAATAGGAGGAAAAATGCAAAAAGATACACAACAAACTAATAAGTGGGGAAGTTTAAACTATTTTAACAAATTTAATATAAAAAATTACAGTTTAACGTCTTTATTTATTTTAATTTTATTTATTATTTTATATTTTAGTTTTGATCAAAATGATATATTCAGTTATACTGGTGGTATTTATATAAATATATTAATTTATATTTTATTAGCTGTGAGTTTAAATATTGCTGTAGGATTAATGGGACAACTAAGCTTAGGTCATGCAGGATTTATTGCTATAGGTGGTTATACTGCTGCTCTAGTATCTAAATCTATGATTTCCAGTGGATTACCTGAATTTATTCAATTATTTATATCTTCTATTGCAGGAGGTATAGTAGCAGCTATATTTGGTGCTCTATTAGGAGCAAGTACGTTAAGATTGAGAGGCGACTACCTAGCAATTATTACTCTTGCATTTGGAGAAATTATAAAATATGTTATCCAAAATCTTGATTTTTTAGGTGGAGCTACAGGGCTTAAAAATATTCCTAATATAACAAATTTTTCAAATTCTTTTGTATTTGTAGTTATCTCTGTTATAATAATGACTATGATTATGACCTCTAGAAAGGGTAGAGAAATTATTTCTATAAGGGAAAACGAAATTGCTGCAGAAAATATAGGAATTAATATTAATCGTGTAAAATTGTATGGTTTTGCTCTTTCAGCTTTTTTTGCTGGTATTGGAGGATCACTATTCGCTCACAATATAGGAATCTTAACACCTGATAAGTTCGGTTTTGTATTTTCTATTGAAATATTAGTTATGGTCGTGTTTGGAGGACTGGGTAGTATTACAGGTGCTATTATTTCAGCTATAATGTTAACTTTATTGAATGAACAATTAAGAGAGGTTTCTCAATTTAGATATTTAGTATATGCTATTATATTAATCGTACTAATGATTTTCAGATCTGAAGGACTTCTTGGGACAAAAGAGTTAACAATACCAAGATTTGTAAGGAAAATTAGAACTATAAAAAATAGAGCGTTAAATAAAAAATAAAAATTAGGAGTAAAAAAATGTCATTATTAAAAACTACAAATTTAGGCATATCTTTTGGAGGTCTTAGAGCTGTTGATGATGTAAATATAGAAATAAATGACGGTGAATTAGTTGGTTTAATCGGACCAAATGGGGCTGGAAAAACTACTATTTTCAATCTATTAACAGGCGTTTATAAACCTACAGATGGTTATATTTCTATAAATAATAATATTATAAATAAAAAGACTACTCCTCAAATTGTTTCATTGGGAGTAGCTAGAACTTTTCAAAATATTAGATTATTTAAAAATTTATCTGTATTAGATAATGTAAAACTTGCTTTGAATAATAGTATGAGTTATTCTACTTTTTCTGCTATATTTAGACTTAAAAAGTTTTGGTCAGAAGAAAAAAGTATAACAGATAAAGCATTGGATTTATTAAATATATTTGATATGGCTGAAATGGCTAATATTGTTTCAGGAAATTTATCTTACGGTCAACAAAGAAAATTAGAAATAGCAAGAGCACTTGCTACATCGCCGAAATTACTTTTGTTAGATGAACCAGCAGCTGGGATGAACCCTAACGAAACTAGAGAATTAATGAATACAATAAGTTTCATTAGAAAAGAATTTAATATTTCTATTTTATTAATAGAACATGATATGGATCTAGTAATGGGAATATGCGAAAGACTATATGTTCTTAACTTTGGAAAAGTCATCGCTTCAGGATTACCAGAAGAAATTCAAAATAATAAAGAAGTTATTACTGCTTATTTAGGTGAGTAATAGCTATTGTAAATAAATAACAGGAGGATATTGTGAATATTTTAAATGTGAATGATTTGAATGTTTATTACGGTGGTATTCATGCTATAAAAAATATATCATTTCAAATAAAAAAAGGGGAAATCGTTTCTCTTATAGGTGCAAATGGTGCTGGTAAAACATCTATATTACATGCTGTATCAGGTCTTATACCAATTAAATCTGGTGAAATCTCACTTAACGGTATTAATGTTACTAATATTGAAGCACATAAACTTGTTTCTCAAGGTATGGCTCATGTGCCTGAAGGAAGAAGAATATTTACTCAATTAACTGTTCTAGAAAATTTAGAAATGGGAGCTTTTACTAGACACGATAAAGACGAAATCAAAAATAGTATGGATGAAGTATTAAATCTTTTTCCGAGATTAGCTGAACGTAAAAAGCAATTTGCTGGAACAATGAGTGGTGGAGAGCAACAAATGCTTGCAATGGCAAGAGCTCTTATGTCAAAGCCTAATTTGCTTCTTCTTGATGAACCGTCAATGGGGCTTGCACCTCTTCTTGTACAAGAAATATTTAAAATAGTAGAAAGAATTAATAAAGAGCAAGGAGTTACTATACTTTTAGTTGAACAAAATGCAAATATGGCTCTTTCTATTGCCAATAGAGGATATGTCCTTGAAACAGGTCAAATAACTCTTGAGGGAACAGGAAAAGAGCTAATAACAAACCCTGAAATTAAAAAAGCATATTTAGGTGGATAAAAAAATACTTTGCAAAAATCTATTTAAAACTTAACATTGTAACGTTTTATAGAATTTAAGCAAAGTATTTTTTATTTATAATTATTTAATTTTATTAAAACATATAACGGCAGCTGCCCTTCCTGATTTTTTTCCTTCTCTTCTATGAGAATGAAACTTTTCATCCCATGTATTTTCTTCTGAAATAATTAAATTTTCCTTTTTTATCCCTAAATTTAATGCTGATATTTCATTAAATTTATTATTATCAAAATAATATTTATTAGTTTTTCCGTTAAATTTAAAAGATTTATTTACTATTTCACTTTCTTTTCCAAATTTTTGTTCAAATTTTTCATAAAATTCTGTTCCTACTTCATAATTTTCTTGGCTTATTCCAATCCCAAGAGCCATCAAAATATCTTTAGGAGATGAATTATACACCTCTTTCATTTTCTCTAAACCATTTTTCATGATTTCACTGTAAGTACCTTGCCACCCTGAATGCCATACACCTATAACATCATTTTTTTTATCGTATACAAAAATAGGAAGACAGTCTGCATAAAAAGTAAAAATAACCACATCTTTTCTTTTAGTTATAAAACCATCTATATTTTTTTCTTTTTCATAGTAATATTTATCAGTGGTTTCATTTATTACATGGACATTACTAGAATGCGTTTGAAAAGCCATAACTTCTTTTTTTTCTTCTATTCCTAATTCCTTTAATAAATTATCCCTATTAATTTTTTGAATTTCTTTTTCTTGATTTTCTAAAATGCAGTAATCAGACATATTTCCCATTATTTTTTTAGTATAAATTGCATTTATATCATATTTTTCAAATTCTTCAACAAAATAATAATTTTCTTTTTCTTTAAACATATTATACACCACGATTCCCAAAAAAATCTACTAATTCTATAAACAATTTATTTTCATCACAATTTTCGATTATTATATTTTTAGCTCTATTTATATAATCATTTAGCATTTCTTTACTTTTTTCCATGCCAAATAAACTTGGATAAGTTTTTTTATCGTTTTTAATATCTGTTGATTCTTTCCCAGTTTCTTCAAATGTTCCTTCTATATCTAAAATATCATCTTTTATCTGGAATACTATCCCTATTAGTTTAGAATATTCTATAAGTTTTTCTATTTTTTCATCTTCAATATCAAGAGCAATTAAAGGAAGTTCTACTGATGCAGTGAGTAGTTTCCCAGTTTTATGCGTATGAATATACTCTAAAGTTTCTATACTTACTTCTTTATTTTCAGACTCTATATCTAAATACTGTCCTCCTATCATTCCATAAAATCCTGCATATTCAGATAATTTTCTTATTATTTGGACTTTGTTTTTATCTTTTATATTTTTTGAATCTGATATAATATTAAATGCTTCTGTTAGAAGAGCATCTCCAACTAAAATTGCGGTTGCCTCATCATACTTTATATGCGTTGTAAGCTTTCCTCTTCTATACATGTCATCATCCATTGCAGGAAGATCGTCATGAACTAAAGAATAACAATGGATAAATTCTAATGCTAATGCTATATCTTCAATATATTTGTATTCTTTTTCAAATAAATCACATATAATATACATAATGACGGGTCTTATTCTTTTCCCGCCATTCATAACTGCATATTCCATTCCTTCTGAGAGTCTTTCAGGATATTTATATTTACTAAGTGATTTTTTTAAATTTTTTTCTATTATTTCCTTTTTTTCTTCCAAATAATTTTTAAACATAATTCCTCACATTATTTTATAAATTTATAAAAATATTAACTTTCATTCATCTATTCTAAATCATCTATTTCAAGTTTACCATTTTTTTCAAGAACTTTTAATACCTTACCTTCTCCAATTTCAAGTAGTTTTTCTGACTCTTTTATTAATTTAATAGCTTTTTCATATTCAGCTATGGAGTCATCAAGTAATAATTCTTCATTTTCAAATTTTTCAAGTATTTTGTCAATCTCTGCGATATTTTCTTCATAACTTTGTTTTTTTGCTGCCATCATTACCACTCTCCTTCAATTATATTATATTTCATCTTCAAATTTATAAAAAGAAATGATTTTTTTGTTATAATTTCTTTCATCATATTTTACAAAATTACCAATTTTATCATCTAATTTTTCATATACACTATGCTCGGAAATTATAATTCCATCTTTTTCTAATAATTCAGCTTTTGATATTCCTTTTATTGTTTCCGTTGTTACATTTTCTTTATATGGTGGATCCATGAATATTATATTAAATTTTTCATTTTTTCTGCCTAAAATTTCTATAGCCCTTAGTACATCATTTTTATATGCCCTTGCCATTGAATCAAGATTCAGATTATTTAAATTATCTATAATTATCCTAAGAGCTTCTTTATCATGCTCAATTAAAACAGCTCTCCTAGCACCTCGACTGAGAGCTTCTATTGCTATATTTCCTGTTCCTGCATATAAATCCAAAAACTTTGAATCTATTATTTCCGTACCTATTATACTAAATATAGATTCCTTTATTCTTTCAAGTGTTGGTCTTGTTTCTTTACCTTCTCTTGATTTTATCTGTCTATTTTTTAATTTTCCTGAAATAATTCTCATATTTAATCCTCTATATTAATATTATAATTTTTACTATTTAAACTTTATTATCATTTTACCGTCTAAATTGACATTTCCAGCTAACAACTCATAATGCTTTTTATTTTTCCCTGTTACATCATTAAATTCATAATTTTTATAACTTATACTCTCTATTTCATTATCTGATTTATTATAAATATTTACATACAAAATTTCTACAAAGTTTTTATTATAAAAATTATTTACTAAATCAAAACTAAATACTAATTCCTTTTTATTTTCAAAATTTGTATTTATCAAATTATAGTAAACTCCTAGTTGACCCCTTTCATCAGAAGGTATAGTTTTAGATATGGCATACCAATCTCTTTGGATATTTCCTATAGTCTGTGATTCGTATATTTTTTCATCAAAATTTATAACTGCTCTAGAGTTTTTAGATTTTTCATAATTAGAAAAAAACTTAACATTTTTTATATATTTACCTTTAATATTAGTTGATTTGTTTTCAGGATTATATAATACATTTTGATCAATCCAAAACATAAAAGTTGATTTTATGTTATATTTACCTATATTTTCAAACGTATACAAAGATTCCACTTTTACTTCACCATTTTTTTCAATAGTTAAATTTAAATCTTCTCTTTTTATAACTAATGGTTCAGGTCTAACTATTTTAACATTTCCAATAGCTAAAAATTCACTTTCAACACTGAATCCAAATAAGCTTATCATAGAAAATAAAGCTATTACAAATATTTTTAAATTCTTTTTTAACATAAAAACCTTTCTACTAAGAGATACTAATATATAAACATTGAATCCCCAAAACTATAAAATCTGTACTTTTCTGCTATCGCCTCTTTATAAGAATCTAATATAAAATCTTTTCCTCCAAAAGATGATATTAACATTATTAATGTAGACTTTGGTAAATGAAAATTAGTTATAATGGCATCCACTATTTTAAATTTATATTCACCGTATATAAATATACTAGTCTCACTTTCTTTAGGAATAAGACTTCCTTTTTCATCTATGGAAGACTCTAATGTTCTTACTGATGTCGTTCCTACTGCTACTATTCTTTTCCCTGTTTTTTTCCCTTCGTTTACTATTTTTGCAGTTTCTTCAGGTACTATATATTTTTCACTATGCATTATATGTTCGTCTATATTTTCCACTTGAACAGGTTTAAAAGTTCCTAACCCTACATTTAGAAAAACTTCGGCAATTGTAACTCCTTTTTTTTCTATTTTTTCTAGTAACTCTTCTGTGAAATGAAGCCCTGCTGTAGGTGCTGCAACAGACTCACCCTCTTTAGCGTAAACTGTCTGATATCTATTTTTATCTTCTAACTTTTCAGCTATGTAAGGAGGTAATGGCATCTCCCCAAATTTTTCCAATATTTCTTCAAATCTACCTTCAAAATTAAACTTCAATATCCTATTTCCATCTTTTTTTATTTCAATTAATTCTGCCTCTAGCAATCCTTCAGAAAATATTATTTTTTCTCCAATTTTTAATTTTTTTGCAGGTTTTAATAATACTTCCCAAGTGTATAAATCGTATCTTTTTAATAGAAAACATTCCATTACACGTCCTGTCTCTTTTCTACCAAAAAGCCTTGCGGGAATTACTTTTGTCCTATTTATTATCAAAATGTCATTTTCATCTAAATAATCTATTATATTATAAAACTTTTTATGTTCCCGTTTTTTATTTTCTTTATTTAAAACTAATAATTTTGAATGATCTCTTGGATTAGTAGCACGTTGAGCTATTAATTCTTCTGGTAAATCAAAATCAAATTCTGAAATATTCATACTTTTTATTTGTCCTTTTTAATTTATTTCAAAGTTTTTATAAGTATCAGCTCTTTTTGTCCATCCTGCAATCCATCGCCATTCATTTCTAGGGGCATTTTTAGCCCTTTTTGTCAATATATATTTTGCTGATTCACTAAATTCAACTAGAGCATTTGGTCCTTCTCCTCTACCCTTCATATTTTCAAGTACTTGCCTTAATCCCCAGCCTTGATGATTGTACGAGCCGCTTGTAGCTATTCCTTCTCCTTTAAAATTCACATAATCTATTAAGGCATATAACCCATTAGGAGAATTTGCCACTCTATAAAATTGATATCTTAAATTTTCTTTGTCATAAGAAGCAGATATCATTTTTTCCAGTGAATTTTGAAGTCTTTCAAAAATATATAAAATCTGAGTATCTCTAGTTTTATCAAAAAAATCTATTAGTTCTGTTATTTCTGGATCTCTATTATTTTTTTTACTTATTAACTCCGACCTACTTCTCCATGGCGAGAATCTATTTTGTTCAAGTACTCTAGGAACTTTCACTCCTTTAGCCCTGTAAAAATTAACTAATTCAGGTAAACTTTCACCGAATATTCCATTACTTCCTAATGATTTAGCCCATATAAAATGACCTATACCCAATGAAGGAAAGTTTTCTCCTGAATTCCACTTAACTAAATCATCCCTTTTTCCACCAGTTTCATTTTGGTATATTTTATCTGCTATTCCCATTAATTCTCTATCTGTTATTCTTAAATTTGTTTTATTTGATACTACTCTACCTGTAGTAGGGGAAGAAATTCTTTTGTCTTTTCTAGTGTCTCTCATACTAATTAAATCATAATCTTTATTACTGTAATAATTTTTTATTACATCGTCTAATTCGCTTACACCAAAGTTAATATTTGATAAAAGCAATGTAACTGTAGCAGTTAATACAAACACTTTATTTGTACTTTTTCTAATTATCCTACTTCTATTCGTTTTCATTGTTTCTACTCCTATTAATTTTATTAATTTATTCTATTTTTTGTCCAACTATAACTCTATCATTGTTTTGTAAGTCTTTTATTATATTTATATTTTTATACCCTGTGTATTCCATTATTTTTTTCAAACTTTCTCCTTGCTTATATCCTATTTCCAAGATTAAAAACCCATTATTTTTCAAATAATTAATACCTTTTCTACTAATTTCATTGTAAAAATATAACCCTTCATTTTCTGCAAATAAAGCTTCGATTGGTTCATGTAATAATGCATCGTCTGACATTACATCTAACTCATCTTTTGAAATATATGGAGGATTTGATACTATCATATCAAAATTTGTATACTCTATATTTTCAAATAAGTTTGATTTAAAAAACTTAATATTTTTAACTTTTAATATTTCTTTGTTTTTTTCAGATATTTCTAATGCTACATCAGAAATATCTACACCCATAATTTTTGAATGAGGCACTTCTAAAGCAATCGTTATACCTATAACTCCACTTCCTACGCCTACATCAAGAACTTTTGGATTTTCTAATTTTTCTTCTTTTAAAATATTAATAGCTTTTTCTACTAATATTTCAGTATCTTGTCTTGGAATTAATACACCTTTACTTACGTAAAAATCTCTTCCATAAAAATTTTGTTCATTGAGAAGATACTGCACAGGAAATTTTTCTTTTCCTACTTTTTGTATGTAATTTCTTATTTTTTCAAGTTTTTCATTTTCTATCGTATCTCTATATTTTGTAAATAACATCATTCTATCTACTTCAAGTATGTTAGAAAATATAATTTCGGTTATTAATTTTGCCTCTTGTATATCATTATTTTGCAAATAAACAATACTTTTATCAAGTAATGTCTTTATATTATTTTCCACTACTCCATTTGAGTTATTATTATCAAATGAAAAATCAACACTTTTTTCTTCTCCTAATAAAATAAGATTTAATCTTTCTCTTATTTTATTAAGTTCGTCTTCTTCTAGTATTCTTTCAAAATTAGCGTAAAGCATAATTCGCTGAATATTTAAAATTTCAGAAAATATTTTTTCTACTGTTAATCTTGCATTTTCTATTTTTTTTTTGTCTAAATAATTAACTGATTTATTTAATATATCTAGCAAATTATCCATTATCACCAACTGCCTTTAATAATTCTGCTTGGTCATAAGCAATCAATGCGTCTATCATTTCATCTAAATCTCCGTCTAACACAGCTTCTAATCTGTGTAATGTAACTTTAATTCTATGATCTGTAACTCTTCCTTGAGGGTAGTTATACGTTCTAATTTTTTCTGATCTATCTCCACTCCCTACTTGTGATCTTCTTTCACTTTCAACTTCTTTTCTTTGTCTTTCATATTCTTTTTCATATAACTTTGAAGCAAGTACTTTCATAGCTGCTTCTCTGTTTTTTATCTGAGACCTTCCATCTTGAGAAGTTACTACTATTCCTGTCGGCAAATGTGTTATTCTTACTGCTGAATCTGTAGTATTTACATGTTGTCCTCCAGCTCCACTCGATCTATATGTATCTATTTTCAAGTCTCCTTGATTAATCTCAACTTCACTAACATCTTCTATTTCTGGTAAAACTGCAACCGTTATTGTAGAAGTGTGTATTCTTCCAGAAGATTCTGTATCAGGAACTCTCTGAACTCTATGAACTCCACTTTCAAATTTCAGTCTTGAATAAGCACCTTTCCCTTTTATTATGAAAGTAACCTCTTTAAGTCCTCCAACTCCTATTTCACTTTTATCTATTATTTCGGTTTTCCATCTGTTTCTTTCTGCATATCTTGTAAACATTCTAAATGTATCAGAAGCAAAAAGTGCAGCTTCGTCTCCACCTGCTCCTGCTCTTATCTCCATAATAACATTTTTATCATCATTAGGGTCTTTAGGAAGAAGTAATATTTTAAGTTCTTCTTCTAATCCTGGTATTTCCTCTTCTATTTCATGAATTTCTTCTAGCATCATTTCTTTCATTTCTGAATCTTTTTCAGCTTTTAAATCTTCTTTTAAAACTTCCATTTCTTCTTTTCTTGATTTGTAGTAAGTATATTTTTTTACTATTTCATCTATACTATTTAATGCTTTATTATACTCCATTATTTTCCTAGGGTCTGATATAACTTCAGGATCCATAAGTAATCTTGTCAGATCTTCGTGTTTTATTACAACATCATCCAATTTTTGAAACATATATATTTTCAACTCCTATTTTTTTCAATATCCAAATCGTTTCGTGTATTGTATCACGATTTGACTTATTTTTCAATTTTTCAATTAATATTTTAATAAAAAATCGTTGGATTTTTGTTAACAATTAAAGTATAATGTATTATAATTTTAAAAATGAGTTTTTAATATATGAGTAAAATAATAAGAAAGTAGGGTAATATAAATGAGCAAAATAGAACAACTTATAAAAGAACTTTGCCCTAATGGTGTGGAGTATAATAATTTAGGGGAATTAGGAGTTTTTTTAGGAGGGATTACAGGTAAATCTAAAGAAGATTTCACTAATGGGAATTCTAAATTTATAACTTATAAAAATATTTACTCAAATCCTTCATTAAAAATAGATGTTGAAGACAAAGTAAGAATTTTTGAAGGTGAAAAACAAAACACACTAGAATACGGAGATGTTTTATTTACCGGGTCTTCTGAGACACCTGAAGAATGTGGTATTTCATCGGTTCTCACAATAAAAACAGATGAAGAATTATTTCTAAATAGTTTTTGCTTTATTTTTCGATTTAATAACAAATCTTTAATGATACCAAATTTTTCAAAACATTTATTTCGCTCTCCTGAATTAAGATACAAAATTATAAAAACAGCAAATGGAGTTACTAGATTTAATATCTCGAAAAAATTGATGAATAAAATTAAAATTCCTATACCACCACTGCAAGTTCAACGTGAGATTGTTAGAATATTAGATACATTTTCAGAATATACAACAGAACTTACAACAGAACTTACAACAGAACTTACAATGAGAAAAAAACAATACGAATATTATAGAGATAATTTGTTTTCATTTGACAGCTGCGAATACGAACAGAGACTTTTAGGAGAAATCGGAGAAGTTCGAATGTGTAAGAGAATCTTAAAAGAACAAACTCTAGATATTGGAGATATACCCTTTTATAAAATCGGAACTTTTGGTAAAGAAGCAAATGCTTATATTTCTCAAGAATTATTTGAAGAATACAAATCCAAATATAATTATCCTAAAATAGGGGATGTTTTAATCTCAGCTAGTGGAACTATTGGTAGAACAGTAGTTTTTGATGGTAAGGATGCCTATTTTCAAGATAGTAACATTGTTTGGATTGAAAATGATGAAAGTATAGTACTTAACAAGTATTTATTTCATTTTTACAAGATCGCTAAATGGTATATAGCAGAAGGTGGAACAATTCAGAGATTGTATAATGACAATCTAAAGAAAACCAATATCCTTGTCCCTTATCCAAATGACAAAGAAAAATCATTAACTGAACAACAAAGAATAGTAGATATATTAGATAGATTTGATACTTTATGTAACGATATTTCAAAAGGACTACCTGCTGAAATAGAATCTAGACAAAAGCAATATGAATATTATAGAGATAAGCTATTAAGCTTTAAAGAAATATCCTAAAATACAAACATTATTTATTATTTACTATATATCATTGACACAATTTATAAAATATGTTAGTATGAAATATAACATTTGGTTACACAAATGTAATAAAAAATTTGTAATAATAATATAGAAAGAGAGATGATTTTCATGGCAAATGTTTTAAATAATTCTAATTTTGATAATACAATTTCAAACGGAGTTACTCTAGTAGATTTTTGGGCTGAATGGTGTGGTCCTTGTAGAGTACAAATTCCTATATTAGATGAAGTTTCTGCTGAAATAGGAGACAAAGCTGTTGTTGGAAAAGTAAATGTTGATGAAGAGTTAGAATTAGCTCAAAAATTCGGTATTCAAAGTATCCCTACTTTAATTTTATTTAAAGATGGAGCTCCTATTGATATAATGGTAGGTATTCAACAAAAAGAATCTTTAGTAGAAAAAATTAATAATGCTTTATAATACATATTGTTTTACTCCTTCCATTGACGGAAGGAGTCTTTATATAAAAATCAAAATTTAAATTAGGAGGATTATATGTACGATTCAGTGATTATAGGATCAGGTCCTGCAGGATTGACTTCAGCGATTTATTTAAGTCGTGCTAAATTGAAAAATATTATAATTAATGGTCTAGAACCAGGAGGACAACTCACAACTACTACTGATGTGGAAAATTTTCCAGGGTTTCCAAAAGGAGTTTTAGGCCCTCAATTAGTTGAAGATATGAAAACACAAGCAGCTAATTTTGGAACAGAATTTTTACAAACTACTGTCGAAAAAATTGATTTTGACTCCAAACCATTTAAAGTATATTTAGAAAATAAAAATGTTATTGAAGCTAAAACTATTATTTTATCTACAGGAGCAAAAGCAAAATACATTGGAATTGAAAATGAAACTGAATATATAGGTAGAGGAGTAAGTGCGTGTGCTACATGCGACGGGTTCTTTTATAGAGGAAAAGAAGTTGTTATAATAGGTGGTGGAGATACTGCCTTGGAAGAAGCCGATTTTTTAACTAGATTTGCTTCAAAAGTTACAGTAATTCATAGAAGAAATGAGCTTAGAGCATCTGCTATTTTACAAGAAAGAGCTAGAAGTAACCCAAAAATTAATTGGAAATTAAACTATACTCCTAAAAAAGTTTTAGTTGATAAAAAAGTTACAGGAATAGAATTATTAAGTAATGAAACAGGAAATGTTGAGACTTTAAATACAGATGGTATTTTTGTGGCTATTGGTCGTAATCCAAATACTGACTTTTTAGAAGGAAAAATAGAACTAGATAAAAATGGATATATAATTACAAAGAATAAGTCTTCTATCACTAATATCTCTGGTGTTTTTGCCGCAGGAGATGTGCAAGATAATAAATATCAGCAAGCAATTGTTGCTGCAGGAAGCGGTGCTATTGCTGCACTTGATGTTGAAGATTATTTAATAAAAAATAAATAGTAAAAATTAAAAATATTTTTATTTCATCTTAAATTTAAAAAGATAAATAAAGATATTTTTTTATTACTTTTACTTTTAAAATAAATTTTATTCACTTATCAATTTTCTAAATAATGCTAGTATATAAATATTTTTTTTGATATAATTCAATGATAAAAAAATTAAAAGGAATTTATGAAAATGAATACAATTAATGAAAAAAATATATATGAAATATTAACAGAATTATTCAGTTTTAGGACTCTTAAAAGGCGTGAAAATATTAAAGACTTGAATAAAATATATGATTTATTAGAAAAGCCATGTAAAAATAGTAAAATTATACATATTGCAGGTACAAATGGAAAAGGCTCTACTGCTTCATTTTTAGAGAATATTTTTATATCAAAAGGATACAATGTATGTAAATTTACTTCTCCTCATATTTTAAAATACAACGAGCGTATTGTTTTTAATAAAGAAATGATAGAAGATGAAAAAATTATTTACTATTATTACTTTATCACGGATATTTTAAAAAAATATAAATTTAATTTGAACTTTTTTGAAATTACTTTTTTTATAGCTTTACTCTATTTCAACGAAAAAAAGCCAGATTTTATAATACTTGAAACAGGTCTTGGTGGTAGGCTTGATGCTACAAACACAATAAATTCAGATATTTCTATCATTACAAATATTAGTTTTGATCATACTGATATACTTGGGGATACTTTACAAAAAATTGCTTTTGAAAAGGCTGGCATTATTAAAAATAATTCCCTTTGCATTTATTCTCAAAATTGCCCTGAATTAATTAATGAAATAAATAAACGAACTGATAAGTCTATAAATGTTTTAAATGAGTATAGTAACTTAAAAATAGAACTTGATAAAGATAATTTAAAAACTGTTGTAACAATTAATGAAAATAAATTTATTCTGCCTTTATTCGGAAAATTTCAAGGGTATAATTTTTTATTAGCATACAAAGTATCAAAAATTTATGATATTGAAGATTCTATAATTCAAAAAGGACTTGATAATGTTTATTGGCCTGCTAGATTTGAATTTTTTCAAAAAAATCCTCCTGTAATTTTAGATGCTGCTCATAATGATGACTCTATTCAAAAATTAAGTGAAAATTTAAAAGAACTTTATAAAAAAAATGAAGTAATATTCATCACTTCTTTTTTAAAAACAAAAGATTTTTCTTCTGTTTTTTCAAAGCTAGAAGAAATTTCTGATAAAATTTTTATAACTTCACTAAAAGAAGTAGTTTATGGACTTTCATCAAATGAGATTAAAGAGAAAATGTTAAACTTAAATATTCCTACTGAAAATGTTACTTTTGAAGATAATATTTTGATAGCGTACAAGGAAGGACTAAAAATTATAAAAAGAAATCCTTCATATAAAGCTATTGTCATTTGTGGCTCTTTTTATGAAATTTCAAAATTCAAAATGCTAATTTCTAAATCTACGTAGTTTAATTAAACTTAACAAAGAAGGAATTAAAAATTAAAATAACATTATTTTAATTTTTAATTCCTTCTTTTTCTTTTCATAATTTTATTCATCACCTATGTGAAACCTTTCATACAATTTTGGACATATTTTTTTTACTGATTGTGGTACTTTTTCATTCCATGTAAATTTTAACTTAGGATAATCTTCATCTACATATCCTATTCTTTCCTTATATGCATCAAACTCATCTAAATATTTTTCAAAACTCTCTTCAAATTTTTCCAAATTATTTTTTTGTCTATACGCATCTATGGCAATAAAGAAAAAATCTTCATTCTCATAAAAATCATCTACATAACCATCGTCTTCATTGTTATCTATATATTTTATTATGCTATCATGATTCTTCATGACATCATTAAAAAATTCTTCTCCTTTAGAAATCAACCATAATCTAAAAAAGTCAAAACTTTCTTCTGTAGTTTCACCATTTAATATATAAGAAGCACACCATAATTTTTCTTTGTAACTTTCTAACATTACTTCATCAAGAACAATTCCAAAACTGAATATTTCTTCCAATGTCTTTTCTTTTAATTTTTCAGTTAAATAATCAATAACTTTAGAGTCATTATTTTTATA
>JAGOWQ010000048.1 GCA_018060185.1 Leptotrichiaceae bacterium
TTTATTTTATGCCCTGTTTCATTATAATATGTATAAAAAGGATTTTCTTTTATTTTATTATCACTATCTACTTTTTTATATTCTTCAAATATTTTTTCTAAAATTTCAAATGTTTTAGGGTCATTTTTCTTCATTAAAATTTTTTCTTTTTTTGTTTCATCAGCAAAAAAAACTTTTATATCAGAGTCCTTAGAATAAATATTTGATATTTTTGATACAACGTATTCTTCTTTGGTTACATTTCCTTTTTTATCAATTTTTTCTAATTTACGAGTTGAATATAAAGTATCATTAATCAACTGTCTATTAGGTTTTGAATCAATTTTATGTGATATTTTATAAGGAAAATTTACTACTTCTGAATACTTAATCTTATCTTTTTTAAAAATATTATCAAATTCATTTTCTTTAAGTACTTCCATATCATTCAACTCACTTATTACTTCCCCTGTTGTCATATCTACTATTTGATTATCAATTATATCATAAGTCTTATTGAACGCCTCTTTTATTATAGTATTTGACATAGCTACAATAGTTGCATCTTGTGAATGATGCAAATAATTTTCGTCTCTATCTTTCTTAAATCCCCATGTTTTTCTTATGTAATTTGTTAGAGTTCCATTTACTGACTTTACTTTAGTGTCTATGTCGTTATCTTTAAAAAATACTTTCAATAAATTTAGTACTTCTCTAGTAGAATATCTAGTATCTACAAGATTTCTATTAATAAACTCTTTCCTTACTTCAAATTTATTAATGTCTCTTTCATTTAATAGATTTGATATTTTACGTTTGTTTTTTTCTTCTGCAAGGACTTTTGATTTATATTCTTCATAGCTTAATTTTGCCTCTCCAGATTTCATATATTGATACGGAGTTCTTTTACCTTTTTTTTGATTTTCAATGGATTTTACCAGAACTTTATTATTTATTGAATTATCAAATGAAATACTCCTAGGAATTATGTGATCTATCTCATATGCTTTATGATCATATAATAAAGTATTAAAATCTATATTTTCAAAACTATAATAGCATTTTGAGTTTTGTAGTAAATATAATTTTAATTTTTCAAATAATCTTTCTTCAACCTTTTTATTTTGTATAAGTTTTCTAATTTCTTTATTCATAATTTCATTTTCTTTTTGAAGTTTATTTAAAAATTTTTTCTTTTCATCACTATTTTTCTCTCTTGCCATTTCTATAATTATTTCATCAAATTCTCCATATTTTTCTCTCACTTTATTAATTACTAATAATGTTTGTTTTATTGATCTTCTAGCAACAGGAGATAATATCCATTCTTCAACATAATTATCAGGTATTTTAATTTTATTTTTCATGTCCATTTTATAAGGTCTAAGTCCAAGTTTACTAAATAATTGCATACTGTTTTCCGAAGTATTAATCATATCTTCCATAACTAAATTTATTGCTTTTTCTGATAAAGAATGCGAACCAGTATAATTTTTATTAGCTAACAATTCTATAGTTTCTGCACTTATATTTAAATTTAATTTAGATATTTCATTTCTTTTTTCTTCTTTTTCTTGATATATAGTCATAATATATGCTAATTTATCTATCAACTCTGTTGAACTCATTATATTATCTTTATTATCTTCATTTTCTAATATTTTACTTATTTCATAATATGTTTCTAATTTAGTAAATTCAGGTTTTTCTTTTTTATCAATTCTATATCCTTTTATGTCATTTTCATCTACAGATAATATTTTACATATTTTTGAAATTGATACACTTTTATTTTTTTTGAACAATGTTTCTATTAATTTTTCCTTTTCTTCTTTTGTTAATTTTTCTCCTTTAACAGTAATATTATTCAAATCATTCAATAAATTAAATATTTGAGCTGTATGTGAATTTTTCACTATTCTTTTTTCATCAGGAAAGTAAGTACATCTCCCCATCATATTCATCATCCATTCTTCTTGATTTTTCCAAGAATAAGGACTTTCTTGCCCTGGACCAGTAAAGTATTTTCTTCTTCTTTCTATGTACGATAGATATTTATTTATAAACTCATCATTGATTTCATTGTGAAAATTACTTTGTGTTTTTAAAATTATTTCTGCTTCTCTTTTATAATATTTTGTTTCAAATTTATTAATCGCTCCCCTAACTCTTCCATTTTTTAATCTTTCTAATTGTATTTCGCATATTTCTTTTGTTTTTAGTTCTATATTTGCATTTTTTAATGCATCCTTTGTAGATACTCCGTCTGTTTCTACTAATTTGTCATCACTATCATCATAATCTTCAAATGAATGTATACCCCTTCTTTTAGAAATTTGCATAAGTGCAGTGTATATTTCATCTTTTTCAAGCTTTTCATTTAATCCTCTAACTCTTATTTCATAAGGGTTTTTTGAACTAATCTCGTTAAATCCATTTTCATTTAAAAAATTTTTAACTTCATTTTTCCTTAAATTTCTTCTTCTAAGTAATCTTCTTGCCCCTCTTTTACTTCTTCTATCCATATTACTATCTTTACCTGATTCAGGAAATAACCTAACTCCACCATCAATAATATTTTTGTCTCTATCAACAATAGACCAACCAACAGAAGAAATCCCAATATCCAACCCCAATAAATATCCGTTTTTTTTCATAATAAATACCTCCTAAATAATATTATTCTTTTATATCCAATTAATCAAACTTGGATTTATTTATTTCTATAATTTAACTGACTTAGTTGCAATATATGTCTTAATATTCATATCATGAAGTCTACCAAATCCATTTGTATCTTCATATATATCAAGTAAAGTAAAGCCTGCTTTTAGTTGTCCTCCTATTTGTTCAGTCATATTGTGGGAAAACTGCATTCCAGCATCTTCTTTAAGCATGTAATTCTTGGCATTTTCATCTTTTAATGGATTAAACGGCATTCTCCAAATAATTTCTTTTTCTTCGCTATCTACGATATAGTTTATTTCATTGCCTAATCCTGCAAGAAAAATCCCTCCCCTTTTCAAAACTCTATATGCTTCATTGAAAACATGCTGAACATCTTCTACATAGCAATTTGAAACTGGATGAAAAACTAAATCAAAACTCTCATTCTCAAAAGGTAATTTTTTTGTCATATCTCCTTCGATAGCTTCAATATCATATCCCTCCCTTTCTGCAATTAAATTCTCTGTCTCTATTTGTTTGGATGCATAATCCAAAACGGTACATTCTGCACCCAAAGCCTTGAATATTGGCATCTGCTGTCCTCCACCAGATGCTAATCCTAAAACTTTCTTCCCTTTTATATCCCCTAACCATTCATGTGGAACAATTACTGTAGGTGTTAAATAAACTTTCCAATATCCATTTTTTACATTAACAAACTCTTCATGAGAAATTGCTTTTCCCCATTCCCATCCTTCTTCAATCCATCTATCAATCGTTTCCTTATTTATATCTTGATATGATTTCATAATTTATTTACCTCCAAAACTTCTAATTTATTTATATTTATTCTAAACCCATGTCTTATTTTTTAGAATTTCAAAAATTTTCTCAACATTTGGAATTTCAACAGTTTTTAAAATCTCTGACAAATCAAATATCCTACTTCCCATAGGAGCACCTTTTGTTATTTTCTTAAAATCAGTTTCATAGAATTTTTCAACAAAAAAGTATCTATGTTTAATAATTCTTAAATCCCTTTTTAGTGATCATTGTATCGGTAACACTCTTGTCAGCAATGTCACTACTTCAATATGTGGAGTTTGAGGAAACATATCCACAGGGCAAGCCTTTACTAATTTATACCCATTTTCTTGAAATATTGGTAAATCTACTACAAGAGTTTTTGGATTACATGAAATATAAATTATATTTTCTACATTATATTTAAGTAATTTATTTATTATTTTTTCACCCACTCCAGATCTAGGCGGATCAAGTATTATTGTATTTGGTTTTACCATTATATTATCTAATTCATCCAACTTTTCAAAAACATCCCCTGAAATAAATTCAATATTATCTATATTATTTTCTTTAGAATTTTCATTTGCTTTTTCAACTGCTTCTTCTATTAATTCTATTCCATATACTTTTTTAGCTTTTTTAGAAATAATTTGACCTATAGTTCCTGTTCCACTGAAAAGGTCAAATATAACTCCCTTTTTATTATTTACTTTTTCAATTTCTTCAATATAATCAAGAGTCTTTTTATATAAAAGTTCAACTCCCTCAGAATTTGTTTGAAAAAAAGAATAAGGGCTTATTTTAAAATTTAAGTTAAATATTTTCTCATTAATATCACGGTTTCCATATAAAATAGTTTCTCTATCTGCTTTTACAGAATCTGATAAATTATCATTTATAGTGTGAATTATTCCAAAAATTTTATTTTTCAATTCTAATTTAAAAAGTTCTTCTTTCCATTCATTTAGGTCAAAATCAATTTGAGAGGTAGTAACTAAATTTATACTTATCTCTTTTGTTTTTTCTCCTTTTCTAATAACCATATTTCTTAAATATCCCACATGTTGTAATCTATGATAAAAACTTATGTCCCTATTTTTAAAATATTCTACTGTAGTATTTAATATTTTTCTAAAATCTTCATCCATTATTTTACATTCATTTACAGTAATAACATCATGAAAGCTCCCCTTTTTATGCATTCCCAATGTTAAAGGACCGTCTATAACTTCATTTCCAAAACTAAATTCCATTTTATTTCTATATTCAAACTCTTTTGGACTTTTTACTACTTCTTCATATATAAATGGCGTTTCAGTAGCTTTATTAAGCAAATTAAAGACTAAATCTGATTTTAGTTTTATCTGATCATTGTAATTCAAATTTTGAAAAGTACACCCTCCACAAGCATTAAAATGTGGACAAAAGGGAGTTATTTCATTATCTGCTCTTTTTATTACATCTGTTACTCTCATATTAACTTTTTTATTTCTTATTTTTGTTGTAATTCCCTTTACTTTATTTCCTACTATAAAATTACCTTGTGGATAAACTTTCTTATCTTCATATTTTCCGTAAGGTTTATTGGGAAATTCAATACCTATAATATCAATTTCCAATTCATTCCCTTTTTTCATTTTATTTCCTTTCAAACTTTTTTAATTTTCATTTATATATTTTTTTAATCTCTCTATAGCATCCTTTAAAACTGGAATATCATGAACAATGGAAAATCTAACATATCCTTCTACTTGAAATGTAATACCTGGAACTATTGCTAATCCTGTTTTTTCAAGTAAATCAAATGCAAAATCAAACGATTTCATTTTTTTGAATTTTTCAATTCCTTCATAAGTGGCAAACACATAAAATGCCCCCTTAGGTTTCAAGCATTTAAATCCTATTTTTTCAAGCTCATCTATAAAATAATACACTCTTTTTTTATAAATTTCTGATAATTCAGTTGTATCAGAACATTTATCTAGTGCAGTAATCGCACCGTATTGTGATAATGTTGAAGCACTTGTTACATTATATTGACTTATTTTTTTAACTTGATCCTGTAATTTTTCATTTGCTATTATATATCCTACTCTATATCCTGTCATTGAATGAGATTTTGAAAAACCACTAATTATAATTAACTTATCTTGTAATTTTTCATAATATTTTGCAAAAGAAGTGAATTTTTCAAAAGCAATAGAAGCATATATTTCATCACTTAAAAGATAAATATCTCTATCTTTTAAAAATTCTACAATTTCTTCCATTTCTTTTTCTGGTAATGTTATTCCTGATGGATTGTTAGGATAAGTCAAAATAATCATTTTAGTTTTTTCATTAACATTTTTTTCTAAAATATCCTTAGTTAAAATAAAATTATTTTCTTTTAAATCTAAAAATATTGTTTTTGCTTCTAAAAACCTTATTAATGGTTCATATCCTACGTAAGAAGGTGTAGGTATAATTACTTCATCACCTTTAGCTAAAGTTGTTTTTAATACTGACGACAATCCCTCTGTTGAACCTACTGTAACTAAAACATTTTTAGAAGTAAATTTACCTTCAAATTCTTCATTATAAAATTTTGCAATTTTTTCTTTTAGTTCAGGCATTCCTCCCACTGGAGAATAGCTTATAGTGCTATTTAATGCATGATATGCAATAGACTCTTTCACTTCAACAGGTGCATCTATATCTGGTTCACCTATGGACATATTTAATGCATTATCATATTTTTGCATTTTTTCATGAATTTTTCTAATATCTGATATTTCTATTCCTTGTACTATTGGATTTACATACATTTTTACTCACCCTCTTTAGTTTTTTATTGTTTATAAATACATTATAATTTAATATTACCTGTTATTTTATCTTATTTCAGTTATTTTTTCAATAAAATTAATTTGTAATATAGTTCATTTTTTGATAAAATTTATATATAAAATATTATTAATAAAAAGTGAGGTAAAATATGACATCTGAAACTAAACAACAATCTTTAAATTTTAACATAATTATAAAAATAATTTATAAAAATTTAATACTAATATCTTTAACTACGATTTTAATAACAGCATTGGCTGCTTTTTTTGCTTTTAACAATAAACATTTTAAAAGTGAAATTACATTATATGGAAATGATAGAGTACTAACTGAAATTGGTGAAAATTCTCAATATTCATTAAATTCTTTTGATTTTTTATCATTTATACAAGAAAATTCTAAAACATTAGAAAATAAGAATCTTTCAAGAGAAAAGTTTTTAAATGAAATGACAAATAGACTTTCTGCCCAATCAGAAACTGGAAATCCTACAATTAAAGTTAAATTTTCTACTAAAAATAAAACCGAAGGTGAAAAATTTTCTGAGGAATACACTAATCTTGCACAAAAATATTTAGAAAAAAAAGAAAATGAATTTTTAGATGTCCAAATTAAATTATTAGAAGAACAATATCAATTTTTAAGTATAAATAATGACTTAAGAACCACTAAAGATTCTCTAACAGATACTTTAGTATCTAGATTAGCATATTATAGATTAATAAAAAATGATACTACTCCTCTTGTGAGATTAATATCTGTTTCAACTAAACCTTCATTAAATAAAAAATTTGTTCTTGTTGGAGGATTTATTTTTGGATTATTTTTAGGAATATTTGTATCTTTTATAAAGGAATTTTCTAGAACATTAGATTGGAAAAATATAAAATCATAGAATTGTATATATAAAATACTTATATATCTTAATTTATTTATAAATTATTTATATATATCAACAATAGCCTTATTTACTTGATTTAAACAAAAAAAAAGAGTTTTTATTATTTAATTCTTATTTTTATATTTGACTTTTGTCTCATATAAATGTAAACTTAGATTAGTTCTCAAAATTTTTTAGGAGGTAATACTATGAAAGGGAGTATTTTTAACAAGTTACAAGCAGTTGGTAAGGCGTTCATGTTACCAATAGCACTTTTACCTGTAGCTGGATTATTTTTAGGAATAGGAGCATCTTTTACTAATCCTACTAATATTCAAACATATGGACTGCAAGGAATTTTAGGTGCTGTAGAAAATGGAGTAGTTACTAAACCTACAGTTTTATTTGAAATTTTAAAAGTTATGTCAAATGCTGGAGATATAGTTTTTGGTAATTTACCGTTACTATTTGCTATTGGAGTTGCGTTAGCACTGGCAAATCAAGAAAAAGCAGTTGCTGCATTGGCAGGAGCCGTATTTTTCTTAATAATGAATCAAACAGTTAATTCATTATTAGCAAGTTCATTGCCTGGTCCCACATTAGCAGCACCTGAGAATATGACTGCTGCTGGTCAAGGGATGGTTTTAGGAATTCAAACATTACAAATGGGAGTGTTTGGAGGAATTGTCGCGGGAATAACTACTTCTTGGCTACATAATAAGTATTACAAAATTGAACTACCAGCTTCATTAGCATTCTTTGGTGGAACAAAATTCGTAGCAATAGCTGCAGCAGCTTTCGCTTTATTAACTGGTATAGTTCTATACTTTGTATGGCCTGTTGTTCAATTAGGAATAATGCAATTAGGAGCTCTAG
Source organism: Leptotrichiaceae bacterium (assembly GCA_018060185.1). Lineage (GTDB taxonomy): Bacteria > Fusobacteriota > Fusobacteriia > Fusobacteriales > Leptotrichiaceae > JAGOWQ01. The sequence continues at coordinate 8,039 of JAGOWQ010000048.1, forward strand.
TAAGAGGTTCAGGATATATTGGAACATTTATTTATGGTTTAATTGAAAGATCGTTAATACCATTTGGATTACACCACGTATTTTATCTACCATTCTGGCAAACAGGAGTTGGTGGAAGTGAAATTATAGCTGGAAAAACAATAGAAGGAGCACAAAATATTTTCTTTGCTCAATTAGCTGATCCAGCTACTAAAAAGTTTAGTATAGAATATGCTAGATTTATGGCAGGTAAATTCCCATTTATGATATTCGGATTACCTTCTGCTGCTTTAGCAATGTATCATACAGCAAAACCAAATAAAAAAGGAATAGCAAAAAGTTTATTGTTTGCTGCTGCATTTACTGCATTCTTAACTGGAATTACTGAACCAATAGAATTTTCTTTCTTATTTGTTGCACCATTCTTATATGCAGTTCATGCTGTATTAGCAGGAGTTTCATTTATGATGATGCATATATTAAATATTCCAATAGGTCAAACATTCTCAGGTGGATTTATTGATTATTTCTTATTTGGAATTTTACAAGGACAAGCAAAAACTAACTGGATGACTATGATACCACTTGGAATTGCTTATGCCGTAATTTACTACTTCTTATTCAGATTCTTAATTGTTAAGTTTAATTTAAAAACTCCAGGTAGAGAAGATGAAGATGAAGATACTAAATTATATACTAAAGCTGACTATCAAGCTAAAAACGCTGACGGTACTGCTGCTACTCCAGGTCCATTAAAAGGAACTGATAGAGCAAATGCTATTATATCTGCTTTAGGTGGAGCTGATAATTTAGTAAGAGTAGATAACTGTGCTACTAGACTTAGACTTGAAGTTAAAGATTCTTCTGTAGTTAATGATGCTGCTTTAAAAGCAACTGGTGCTGTGGGAGTTCTTAAAAAAGGGGAAGGAGTTCAAGTTATTTACGGTCCAACTGTAAGTATTATAAAAACTGAAATGGAAGAAACTTTAGGAAGAGACTAATTTCATTCCATTAAAAACTAAAATAAATAATTATATTAATTTATAATTAAAAGGCTATCTGTTAATAAAAAAATTAACGATAGCCTTTTTAATTTACATATTATGATTTTCAAATAAAAATTTTTCAACTTCTTCTTTATTTGGTATAGAATCCTGAGCACCTTTTCTTGTAACAGTTATAGCAGATACTGCTGTTGCATATTTTATCATTTCATCCAAATCTACTTTCTCACATAACTTTGAAATAAATCCTCCTAAAAATGAATCTCCTGCTGCTGTAGTATCTAGTGCTTTTACTTTATACGCTTTGTATTCTTTAACTTTGTTATTTTCATTAAATGACACTGATCCATTCTCTCCAAGGGTAAGAATTATATTTTTTAATCCTTTTTCCTTTTTTAACTCTAATATTTTATCTTTATAATTTTTATCTGATACACTTATTTTAAAAATCTCTTCCATTTCAGTTTCATTTAATAATAAATAATCTATTTTTTTAATTACGCTATCATCTATTTCCTTTGCTGGAGCTGGATTATAAATTGTT
>JAGOWQ010000088.1 GCA_018060185.1 Leptotrichiaceae bacterium
CCATAAATACATTTCCTAAAAATGCCCCTAATATAATTATAGCTATTGGAGGAAATTTAAAATAAGATACTAACACTGCAACTAATATTACAATCCATATTGTTATTTTATTTATTTTAGCCTGTCTTCCTATTGTGTAAACACTTACTGCAATTAAAGCCACTACCATTGGTCTAATTGCTTTAAATGCTTTTATTACGTAAATATTATTTTGGAAGTTTGTAAATAATGCTGCCAATATCCAAATTATAATAATAGAAGGTAAAAGACCCGCCACAGCTGTAACTAGTGCACCAAAAAATCCTTTAGTTTTATATCCTACAAAAACAGCTGTATTTACTGCTAATGCTCCTGGTGAAGATTGAGCTAAAGCCAACATATCTACAAATGTTTCCTTTTCAATCCATTTCTTTTTTTCCACAATTTCATTCTGAATTAATGGTACCATTGCATATCCCCCACCAAGAGTAAAAGCCCCTATTTTAAAAAATATCCAAAATAATTCTAAATATATTTTCATTTTTTACCTTTCTTTTAGTCTAACTATAAATTTCATAGACATTAATTTTATTAAAAAAGTTAATTTTTATTAAAAAATTCTTTCGCTAATTCTTTCAAATAAAACATGTCGTGTACTCCACATAATTCCCTTGCTGAATGCATTGCAAGCATTGGAACTCCCAAATCAACAGCATCTATATCTAAATGAGTTGACGAAATAGGTCCTATTGTACTACCTCCAAGTTCATTTGATTCATTAACATAAAATTGAATTTTTATATCAGTTCCTTCTATTATCTGTTTTATAACTGCAACAGAAAATCCATCTGATGTATATTTTTGTTTCGCACTTATTTTCAATGATATCCCTTCATTAATTTTACCAATATTTGTCGGGTCATTTTTGCTCAAAAAAGCTGGATGAATAGCATGAGCCCCGTCTGCTGACATCAAAAATGAGCCTCTTAACATTTGCAAATATTCACTTCTGTTATATCCTAAATCACAAAGTATTCTTTCTAACGTATTTGATAAATAATTTGAATCCGCTCCTTGCTTTGTTGCACTTCCTATTTCCTCATTATCAAATCCTACAAAAACATTTATTTGATTATGAATATCTTCAGCTTCTACAAGACCTAATAATCCTGCATAAACTGATACTAAATTATCAATTTTTGGAGTTGATATAAATTCTTCATTTGCTCCTAATAAGTAACCTTTTTCCCATACATAAACATAAAGATCAAAGTCTAAAATATCTTCTATTTCTTTTCCAATGCTTTCAGCTACTATTTTCAATAAATAATTTTCTTTTTCAAATTTTTCATTTATTAATCCTATTATTGGCAATACATCTTTTTGTTTATCTATTTTCACACCATCATTTACATTTCTATTCATATGAATAGCTAGATTAGGTATAGTCATCAAGGGTCTATCTATATTTATTCTTATAGTTCTAGGAGTAAATATATCATCACTCTTAACTACTATTCTTCCTGCTATGGAAAGAGGTCTATCAAACCATGTACTAAGTATAGGGCCTCCATAAACTTCAGTATTAAGCCTTATAATATTTTCTGTTATTAATTCAGGGTTAGGTTTTATTCTAAAACAAGGCGAATCTGTATGCGATCCAAATATTTTAAATCCTTTTTTTAAATCAATTTCATCTCCTAATGTAAAAGCTATTATAGTTGAATTTGATCTTTTTACAAAATATTTTCCACCTGGTTTTAATTCCCATTTATCTTTAGGCCCTAATCTTTCAAATCCATTTTCTTCTAATATTGTCGAGCAATTTTTTACTACATGATATGTACTCGGGCTATCATCAATAAATTCTATAACTTCTCTAGCAAAACTTTTTATTTCCATATTTTCAAATCTCTCCTGTATATTTTTAATTTTTTCTGCTCCCCTTATCATACCAATTCCTCCGTTTTTTTTCAAATACAAATATAAAAATAATTATTTAATTTTTATATTTTATCATTTTAAATCATTGTTTTTTCCTTTCTTATGTTTAATTGCCTAACATCTCTATATTATTATTATACCTTTATTTTCAAAATTTAAAATACATTAAATTATTTTTTATTTTTTACTTGTAATTAGCATATTATTTTTTTATTATAATTTATCCTTGAAAAAATATCTTCTCTAGTATATAATTTTATTAATATTAGAGAGAGGATGATTTAAAATGGAATATAAAACAGTAATTGTAGGAATTGCCGGAGGAACAGGCTCAGGAAAGACTAGTGTTACAAGAGCTATCATAGAAGAATTAAAAAAATCTAATATACATTCAATATTATTAGAACAAGACTCTTATTATAAAAGAAATGACCATTTAACTTATGATGAAAGAGTTTTACTTAATTACGATCATCCTGATTCCATAGATTTTGATTTATTGGAAGACCACATTCTAACTTTAAAAAATGGAAAAGTAATAAAAAAACCTATTTATGATTTTAGAATTCATAATAGAATTAATGAAACAGAACATATCGAACCAGCAAATATAATCATTGTAGAGGGAATACTAATTCTTGCCATACCTAAAATAAGAGAACTTTTTGATGCTAAGATTTTCATTGATACTGACGATGACGAAAGGCTACTTCGTAGAATTGAAAGGGATCTAAATGAACGTAAGAGAAGTTTTGAGAGTGTTAAAAATCAATATATAAATACTGTTAAGCCTATGCATTTAGAATTTGTTGAGCCTTCTAAAAGGTATGCAGACGTTATAATTCCTAGAGGAAAAGAAAATAAAGTTGGAATTAAAATGGTAGCAAGTAGGCTTAGATACTTATTTAATAATTTAATAACTAAAGTATAAAAATTATAGTTTAAAAAA
>JAGOWQ010000049.1 GCA_018060185.1 Leptotrichiaceae bacterium
AGGTTAAGTTTACAGAAGAAGGAGAAAGATTGTTTGGAGTAATTCACTATAACAGGCCAAAAGAGTTAGCAAAAGGTAGTAATGGTGAAATGCTAGTTGAGTGTTCTGAACAAAAAGCAATTGCTTATTTTTCACAATTTATTGATGAAGTAGAGATATTAGAACCACTGGAATTGAGAGAAAAATTCAAAAAAAGACTAACAAATGCTAGTAAGAAATACAAGTAAAGGTACAGGGTGTATGATTGAACTAAGTGTGTAGCTTTGCTAGGAGCCTCTAAAATAGGAGGATTATCTAAAAATTAACAATTAAAATTGTATGCTTAATGTTATTTTTTAGGAGGATTGTAATAACTTTTAAATTATAGTAAAATTATTTATATCAAGATAGAAAATTTATAACAAATATATTGAAAGGAGGTAAATTGTGGATTATTCAATCAAAAAAGCAGTGTTAACCTTCAGTTCTGACATTTATTTTTGGCAAAGAGATGCAGAAAAATTGAGAGGTTTTTTCACAAAACTATACACTGATGAAAATTTATTTCACAATCATGGGAAGGAAAAAGAGTATATATATAGGATGCCTCTTATACAATACAAAGTAATAGAAGGTAAGTTAGTAGTTGTTGGTATTAATGAAGGAGCAGATTTAGTTAGAAATGAATTTTTAAAGCATAAAGTACTTCAAATAGGTGATGATCAGATAGTTGAGTTTGAGACACAACTTGATTTGAGATTGGAAGAATTAAAAGTAACTGATGAATTATATTCTTATCGCTTTGAAACTCCATGGTTGCCAATTAATCAAAAAAATATATCAGATTATCGTAAAGGTAAACTTGATTTAGACAGAGTTCTAACTAATAATATATTAACAGTATTCAAAGGTATTAAAATAGAAGCAGATAAAAAAATTATGGTAAAGGGGGAGTACGAGGAGAGAAAAATAAAAATGAAAGATATTATTGTAACAGGATTTGTAGGAAATTTTGTAAGTAACGTAAAAATACCAGATTTTTTGGGAATAGGAAATCGAGGAAGCTCTGGATTTGGATGTGTGGTAAAAAAATAGAAAGGAGGCATAAATGATAAAAGCACTTCATGATATAGGTAAAGGATATATTAAAAAAAATGGGAGCGGATACGAATATGAAAATCCTAATCCTAACAATAAATATAATAATGTAATAAAAATAAAACTAGTATGTGAAAATAATGAAGTTATTTATAAAGGATTAGAAATAGAGGAATTTTCAGAAGATAAATTAGATTTATACTTGTATAGCAAGGGATCATCTCGTGGTGGAGATAATACACCGACAACAAGAGTATCAAAATTAGATATTCCGTTGAAAAAACTATTGAATCCAATAAAAAATATGAATATGGATAGTTTTAAAAAAGTGCATGAGTTTTTATCTGCCGATGAAAATTATGATTTGATAAATTCGGATATTATAAAGAATATGTTGTCTAAAGAAGGCTATATTTTGACTTTAATTTTAGATAATAAGTGGATTGGTCAGTATGGGGAAGTAAAAGATAAAATACTATCTGAAAATAATAAATCATTTTATGAGAAATACGAAACAACTTCAAAAGAAAATGACAAGAATTGTTATTGTTGTAAGAAAAAGAAAAAAGAAGTATATGGTTTTGTAAATACATATAACTTCTATACTGTAGATAAGATAGGGTTTGTTTCAGGTGGTTTTGATCAAAAAAAAGCTTGGAAAAATTACCCAATATGTTCAGAATGTGCAAATATTTTAGAAAAAGGAAAGAAATATATTGAGGATAAATTCACAGATAGATTTTCAGGATTATCGTATATGGTAATACCTAAGACGATTTTTAACATAGAGGATAATGATTATTTTGAAATTTTATTGGAGCAATTTGAAAATAAAAATAAAATTTCTCTTAGCGAAGAGAAAGGAGATGAACTTCTCCATAATGAAAAAATTTCACTTGAGGCAATTTCTCAAATAGAAAATAATATGATGTTTAATATAATGTTCTTTGAAAAAGACAAGAATTCTTTTAAAATATTACTTAATCTTGAAGAAATACTTCCTTCAAGACTAAAAACGATATTTGAAAAGAAAAAAGAAATTGAAAAGAGAGAAATATATTTAAATTTAAAAGCTAAAAATAATTATATAAATTTAAAATTTAATTTTTCAATATTCGAAGAATTTTTTAGAAAGGATAAGTCTAATAACAAAACATTTCTAGATGCTATTAATAGTGTATTTACTGATAAGGCAATATCTTATGATTTTATTATTAAAAATTTTTGTGGACCAATAATAAAACCAAGTGAATATAAAAATAGTTATTTTCTAGCAAGAGAAAGTTTGCTTATTCTAGAAGTTCTAAATGAATTGAATTTATTAAAAAATAAAACGAAAGGTGAGGTAAGAGAAATGATTGAAAGAAATGAGAAAAATGAGATTTTCTTGAATTTTTTAGAGAGTCATGAAGAGACTTTTGATAGTGACCTAAAAAGAGCAATTTTTTTAGAAGGAGTATTAACTCAAAAATTATTAAATCAACCTGAACAAAGGAATTCTGGTGCCTTCTACTCAAGACTAAATAGTTTGAAAATGAGTGAAAAAATTGTAAAAAGAGTTTTTGTAGAAGTGATTAATAAGCTTACAGAATATAAGAAAAAACACTATTATTTCGAACTTGAAAAGATAATAGCAACATACCTTACATCAGGAAATTTTAAAGAATTATCGAATGATGAAATGAGTTATTATTTTGTACTTGGAATGAATTTAGTAGATGTATTTAATGTAAATGAGGAAGATAAAAAAGAAGAAAACTAAAAAATAGGAGGCAATAAAATGAGTTTAGTAAAAAAAAGAAGTGAAATTATATTTTGTTATGATATTAAGGATGCAAATCCAAATGGAGATCCACTAGATAGTAATAAGCCTAGAATTGATGAAGAAACAGGACAAAATATTGTTACTGATGTAAGATTAAAAAGAACGATTAGAGATTTCTTATTTGAGAATAAAGGACATAATATTGATGGAGAGAAGGATATTTTTGTAAGAGAAACATTTTCTAATGAGGAAAAAAAAATTATAAAAGATGGAAAAGGACGAGCAAAAGATTTTAAAGAAGAAGCTAATAAAATTTTAGATTCATGTATAGATATAAGATTATTTGGTGGGGTTATTCCACTTTCAAAAGATTCAATAACTTTCACAGGACCTGTACAATTTCAGATGGGAAGATCTATGCATAAAGTAAATACGCAGTATATAAAAGGGACTGGAGCATTTGCATCGGGGGAGGGAAAAAAACAAGCTACATTTAGAGAGGAATATATGTTATCGTATTCATTTATAAATTTTTATGGAATTATAAATGAAAATGTAGCAAAGTACACAAAACTTAGTGATGAAGATGTAAATGAATTTTTAGAAGGATTATGGGAAGGAACAAAAAATCTTATTAGTCGTTCTAAATTTGGTCAAATGCCAAAACTACTATTAAAAGTCAACTATAATGATAATGGTTTTTATATTGGAGATATTAATAGATCAATTAAACTTCTATCTGACAAAAAAGATGAGGAACTAAGAAGTGTAGAAGATTTCAAAATAGATTTTACAGAACTATCAAATTTATTAAATAAATATTCAAATAAAATAGAAAGCATCGATTATAAAATAGATGATAGAATAAACATTATAAAAAATGGTGAAACTTTTGATATAGAGAAGTTGCTAGAAGGTAAAATGATTGAAATAAAATATTAGGGGTGAAATATAATGTCAAAAATAATAATATTTGATATTTGGGGTGACTATGCGCATTTTAAAAAGCCATATACAACAACATCGCCTTTAACTTATTCTATACCTTCACGGACAGCATTGACTGGAATAATTGGAGCGATTATGGGAATAAGGAAAGATAAAAATAATGAAGATCTTAATTATTCAAAGTGCAATTTAAGTATAAGAATAATGAATCCGATAAAAAAAACAATAATCAATCAGAATCTAATAAATACTAAAACTGCTGAAAAAATGTCTAGAATGAAGTCAAAAGGTGGACGAACACAGATAAGAATAGAAAATTTAAAAGATGTAAAATATAGAATATATGTTGAAATATTTAGTGAAAAAGAACATAATGATCTATTGAGCAGATTAAAAAATCACTCTCCGGTATTCACACCATCTTTAGGGATAAGCGAGAATTTGGCAAATTTCTCTTTTATCGAAGAGGTTGAGTATAAAAAAGAAATGGGAGATATAAAACTGCACTCAGTTTTAAATATCGAAAAGATACAACCTCAAAATGTTATATTTGAAGAAGGAAAGGAATACTTTGTGGACACTTATTCCTTAGAAATGCAAGAAGACAGGGAAGTTTTAAAGTATGGTGAGATATTGATTGAAAGAAAAGGTCAAGAAATAGCTGTGAGGAATATAGAGTATATAGCGCTTAGCAATGGAGAAAATATAATGTGGGTATAAAACATAGGGGGGATATATTTGCTTTCACATCCAAACAAAGAATTGAAAGATCATTTAGAAAATGTATCTAGATTAGGTCTAAATATTTTTAATAATAGAAAAACAATATGGTCAAATAATAAAACTGTTATTGATACTCTAGAAATAATTTTATTAACTCATGATTTTGGAAAAGCAACATCATTTTTTCAAGAGTATATAAAAGATACTCAAAATGAAAAATTCAAAAAAACGCCTCATATTGATCTGAAGAAACATGGTGAATTCTCAGCAATATGGGCATACTATAAAGTAAGGAATAAAATTAAAGATGAAAAAATGGGATTAATAGCCTATATGATTGTTAAGAAACATCACGGTAATTTGACAGACTTTAGAGCACAAGATATGGCTTTGCATGAAGAAAAGGAATTAAACTTTTTAGAGCAATTAAATAATTTTGATTTTGAATATTTTAATTTAGCTGAAGAGAAAGATGATTTCTATAAGTTTATTGAAAATTTAAAAGTAGGAATTAAATTCCAAATGATGTTTAAAAAGATTGTAGGATCTTTTAATGAAGAAGATTTTATTCTATGTAATTATTTATTTAGTATATTGATTTCTGCAGACAAAGGGGAAGCAATTTTCCATGATAAAGGAATGGAATTTAAAATTTTAGAGAATATAAAAGAAAATAGAGTTTCAATAAATAAAAATCTGGTAGATGAGTACAAAAAAAAGAAATTTTTAGTAAGGAGTGAAACAGACAAGAAGAGAGAAGAAATATATTTGGATGTTGAAACAACTTTGGAAAATATAGATATAATTAATAAAAAAATCTTTTCTATTAATGTTCCTACTGGAACAGGGAAAACTTTAACATCATTGAATGCAGCATTAAAATTAAGAGATAGGTTAGGAGAAAATAACAGGATAATTTATAATTTACCTTTCACATCAATTATTGATCAAAATTATGATGTGTTCGAAGAAGTATTAGGAGAAATTTCTAAAGAGAATTCAGTTCTTTTAAAACACCATTATTTGTCAAGAAAGGAATACAAGTATGGAGACGATGAAATTTATGAATATGATATATCAAAGTATTTAATTGAAAATTGGGATAGTGAAATTATAGTTACAACATTTGTTCAATTCCTAGATTCTATTTTGACAAATAAAAATAAAAATTTAAAAAAATATCATAATTTAGCTAACTCTATAATAATCCTTGATGAAATACAGTCAATCCCCTACAAATATTGGAAGTTAATAAATAATTACTTAGATATTATTACTAAAACTATGAATTGCTATGTTATTTTGGTGACAGCTACAATGCCATTAATTTTCAACGAAGAAAAAAAAGAAATTGTTGAATTAGCATCTAAGAAGGATAAATATTTTGAATTCTTTAATAGGATAGATATGGATATTTCGATGCTAAAAGAAAAATTAGATATTGAAAAGATTAGCCAAATAATATACGAAGATATTATGAGTAATCAAAACGACAGTTTCTTATTCGTACTTAATACGATTAAGTCGTCCTTGGAGATATATTATTTTATAAAAGAGAAATTTCCAGAGAGGGAAATAATTTATTTATCAACAAATATAATACCTAAAGAACGATTAGAAAAAATAAAAATGATTAAGGAAAACAAAAATTGTATTGTTGTCTCAACTCAAATGATAGAAGCTGGTGTTGATATTGATTTAGATCGAGTATATAGAGATTTTGGACCATTAGATTCAATAAATCAAGTTTGTGGTAGATGTAATCGGAATGGATTAAAAAATAAAAAAGGCAATGTGAAAATTTTTGATTTAGTAGATAGTAATAATAATAACAAGGAATACTTCACTTATGTTTATAAGGATCAAATTTTAGGGTTTTATACAAAATCTATTTTTGAAAATAAAAATGAAATAATAGAAGAAAGAGAATTTTATTCATTGGCAAAAGATTATTTTAATTCCATAGAGAATGCAAAAAGTGATAAACTATCAGATGAAATTTTAGATAAAATAAAGAAGCTAAGCTATGATGATTTGAAAGTTGAATTAATTTCAGATAATTTCAATACGGTTGATTTATTTATAATGATTGATGATAATGCAGAAGAAATTTGGGAAAGATATAAAAAAATTTATAATAGTGATAATGAATCTACAAGGTATGAAAAAATAGCAGAATTCAATGAAATAAAAAAGGATTTTCTATCTTATGTAATATCGGTACCAGAGAAATTTTTTCAAAACGGAAAAGAAGGGTTTAACTGCATAGAGAAAGCAATGTTAAAACAATATTATAGATTTGATACAGGATTTATAAGAGATGAAAGACAAGAAGATTATTTTTTTTAAGAAAGGATTATTGTTGTGTCGATGGATTTATATATTAATTCTTACGGAACATATTTACATAAAGTTGGAGAGATGTTTGAGTTAGAAGCTGAATTAGATGGCAAAAAAATAAAACAAAAAATATCACCTTTAAAAATTAAGAGTATAATAATATCTACTTCAGCTAGAATAACAACAGATGCAATAAAATTAGCAGTTGAGAATAATATAGATATTGTAATGCTAGATGATTTTGGAAATCCATATGGGAGATTTTGGCACAGTAAATTTGGGTCAACCGCATATATAAGGAGAAAACAAATAGAAAAATTTGAATCTCTAGAAGGATTGGAGCTTGCAAAAAAATGGTTGGGTATAAAAATAGAAAGTAACATAGAACATTTAAAGGAATTACAATATAAAAGACAAAGTAAAGCAGAAAAAATCGAAGAAGAAGTAGAGAATATTAAGAAATATCTAGTTAAAATATATAGTGTCGATACTAAAATAGAAGAAAGTAGAAATACATTGATGGGTTATGAAGGTAATGCTAGTAAGCACTACTATAGAACCTTGGCGTACCTTATTCCTGAAGAATTTAAATTTAATGGAAGGAGTAGTCGGCCTGCTAAGGATGAGTTTAATGCAATGCTAAATTATGCATTTGGAGTACTTTATGGTAAAGTAGAAAAGGCTTTGATAATTGCAGGACTGGATCCATTCGTGGGAGTTCTTCACACTGATAATTATAATAAAAAATCTCTTGTGTTTGATGTAATAGAGCAATATAGATTTATAGCAATAAATACAGTTTTTAGTCTATTTAGCAGAAAAAAAGTTAATAAAAAGCATTTTGATAAGATATATGGCGGATTTAAGCTTAATAAAGAAGGAAAAGTACTTTTACTAAGTTCGTTAGTAGAAAAATTAGAGAAAAGAAAAAAGTATAATGGAAGACTATTAACTAATCTTGACATTATACAACATGAATCTCATCAACTAGCAAATTTTTTAATCGGAAAGGAGTAAAAAAGGTGTTAGTATGGTTTATTTATGACATATCAAAAAATAAAAATCGAAATAAGCTTATTAAATTAGCTCAAGAGTATGGACTCTATAGAGTTCAAAAATCTGTATTTCTAGGTGATGTAGAAATGAATTTATTGGATGAAATAACTCTACAAAGCGAAGAAATAATAAATAAAGATACCGATTCAGTTTATATTTTTCCTATGTGTAAAAAAGACTTTCAATCAGCAATTTTTCAAGGTCAGGCATTTGATAAAGAATTGATTACTGATGAAATTAGAGCATTCTTTATGTAAGGGGGAGTTATGGAAAAATTAAGTATAACACCAAGTATTGTTATTGAGTATCTATACTGTCCTAGATTTATCTATTTCATGAAAATTTTAAATATTCCTCAAAATGAAGATAGAAGATTCAAAGTAACAAAAGGAAGGGAGGTACATAAGTTTAAAGAGCTAACAAATGTGGATTATCTTAGAAAGAAGCTTAATGTTATTAAAAAGTGGAAAGAGGAAGAGTTATATTCGGATAAGTATAGTATACATGGGAAAATAGATGAAATATTAGAGTTTAATGATGGAAGTATGGGAGCTTTGGACTATAAATTTGCAGAATTCAAAGATAAAATATTTTCAACATATAAAACACAACTTATTATGTATTCACTCATGATAGAGGATAATTTTAATAAGGAAGTAAAAAAAGGTTATATTGTCTACACAAGAAGTAAGAATCATGTAGAAGAAATAGAAATCAATCATGAAGACAAGAATAAACTTAAAATAATTTTAGAAAATATAATGAAAATAATTCATACTGGATATTTTCCAAAAGAAACAAAGGATAAATCGAAGTGTAATGATTGTTGTTATAAAAATATATGCAGATAGATGTGATCCTATTGATTTATAAATAAAAAAATTGTAAGTTGAAAAAAAACTTGGAATGAAGCCTATTAACGAGTTATAAATTGTGCGGAAAAAAAATAAAGTAATGATTTTTAGAAAATTTTACTTTTTAAAACTTAAGGTTTACTAAAGTAAAATTTTACTGTAAATACTAATTATACAAGATTCAGAGCTAAGAACGGATAAAAAAGGAAGATCCATTAGAATAAGGATTGAAACATAGTTTGGCTATATGTTCAATACCTTTTTGATATAATAAAAAAGGAAGATCCATTAGAATAAGGATTGAAACGGGGTTTCGATGAAATGGTTATCAAAAGAAATGATAATAAAAAAGGAAGATCCATTAGAATAAGGATTGAAACAGGTAGTGAATGAGTAAGCATTTAACTTCGTAATCATAAAAAAGGAAGATCCATTAGAATAAGGATTGAAACTACCCACTAATAGCCATTGTAGAAAAAGTAGCGACTTATAAAAAAGGAAGATCCATTAGAATAAGGATTGAAACTTTCAAAGTTATCAACAGAAAAGGAGTAACAAACGTATAAAAAAGGA
>JAGOWQ010000023.1 GCA_018060185.1 Leptotrichiaceae bacterium
TGGTTATTTCTATGAGAAATAATAAGTTTTAGTAATCTGTAGATTTTAGGCATAGTAAAACTTTTATTTATATCTGTTAGATTGTTTATTTGTTTTAGTAATCTGTAGATTTTAGGCATAGTAAAACTAGGCACAGGAGGCAGTCAAATTAAAGAAAGTTTTAGTAATCTGTAGATTTTAGGCATAGTAAAACCATTAAAATTAAAAGATTTCGATAGATTCGGTTTTAGTAATCTGTAGATTTTAGGCATAGTAAAACTAAAAGTATATGATGGATTTATAACCAGTAGTTTTAGTAATCTGTAGATTTTAGGCATAGTAAAACCAATTATAATGATTGGAATACCTGTCGGGAGTTTTAGTAATCTGTAGATTTTAGGCATAGTAAAACTAACAGGCGTATCAAGATATGGAACATCAAGTTTTAGTAATCTGTAGATTTTAGGCATAGTAAAACCTATCCTTGTAGTTACTAGGTATATAGAAGTTTTAGTAATCTGTAGATTTTAGGCATAGTAAAACAATGACGAGTGTGAGAACATAACCACTATTATAGGTAATAGTAGAAATGCATAGAAATATAATATACAAAAGGAGCTATTGTTTAATAGCTCCTTTCTATTATTTTTTATCATTTTTATTTTTTCTATATTTTGAACATAATTTTAATACAATAAAAACATCTATTGAAGCACCTACGATTAGAGCAATAATAAGAAGAATTTCTTCTAAATCCATAATCAACCTCCATTTTATTTTAATTATAAGTAACATTTTATATTAAATAATGTCTATTATCAATATAAATTTAGTTAAAAATAATAGATATAAAAATTAAATTACTAGAAAATAAAGTTGGTAATTATACTAAAAGTAGGATCTGAAATTAGTGATACGGGAAAAATAAGTAAATATATATAGTTAAATAAATTTTAAAATTTAGATTAATTTTATGTATTTTTAAGTTTATATTGGCTAAAAGTGTTGTTTCGTGTTATATTTAAAGTCCGAAATCATACTTAAGGAGTTAATAATGAATAAAAAAATATATGATAAAGTACATCTAATAAATCACATAATTTCTGAAATGGAATCTCTTTATCATCAAGTTTCGTTAAAGATGGGCATTTCAGATAGTGTTTCAATTGTTTTGTATACTATTCACGTAACAGAAGGAATTTGCTTGCTAAGTGATATTTATAAAAAATCTGGAATAAGTAAGCAAACGGTAAACTCAGCCATTCGTAGACTAGAAGATGAAGGCATTTTATACTTAGAAGAACATACAGGTAGGTCAAAGAAAATCATTTTAACAGAAATTGGTAATAAATATATTAATAAAACAGTGGCAAAGTTATATGAAGCCGAAGTGCAAGCTTTTGAATCGTGGACAAAGGAAGAAATTAATACATATGTAAATCTAATGGAAAAATATAAAGATTGTTTTCGTAAGAAAATAAATGCTCTATAAAGGAGGTCAATGAGGTCAATAATGATAATAAAACTTTCAGATAGATTTACCTATGGTAAACTGCTAAAATTCACTCTTCCTTCTATTGCTATGATGATTTTTACCTCTATTTACAGTGTAGTAGACGGATTTTTTGTTTCAAATTTTGCAGGTAAAGTAGCATTTTCAGCAGTAAATATTATTATGCCCTTTTTGATGATAGTGTCAACAGTTGGATTTATGCTTGGTACAGGAGGAACAGCCATTGTTGCAAATACTTTTGGTTCTGGAGACAAAGAAAAAGCAAATAGATATTTTTCTTTATTCGTATATACGGCATTTGTTATTGGTAGTGTATTATCTGTATTAGGATTTATATTTATTCGGACAATTTCTATATCACTTGGTGCTAGTGGGGATATTCTTAAACATTGTATTGTTTATGGTAGAATCATTCTCGTAATATTGCCATTTTTTATATTACAGATTATGTTCCAAAGTTTTTTTATAGTAGCTGAAAAGCCTAGACATGGTCTTTTAGTGGCAGGTGTAACAGGTATTATTAATATAGTTTTAGATGCAATTTTAGTAATTTTACTTCCATTAGAATATAAATTAACTGGAGCAGCTATTGCAACATCTTTTAGTCAGTTTGTAGGAGGCGTTATCCCTCTTGTATATTTTACAAGAAAAAATAGTAGTATTCTTAGACTTGGAAAAACTATTTTTGATAAAAGGATACTTCTAAAGGCTTGTACAAATGGATCTTCTGAATTTATGAGTAATGTGTCTATGAGTATAGTTGGAATACTTTATAACATACAGCTTTTAAAATATGCTGGAGAAAATGGAGTAGCATCTTATGGTGTTATGATGTATGTTAGTATGATTTTTTCTGCTACATTTATAGGATATTCTATTGGTTCATCACCTATAATAGCTTATCACGACGGTGCAAAAAATCATGACGAACTAAAGGGACTTTTAAAAAAAAGCATCTATTTACACGTTATTAGTGGTTTTATTATGATAACTTTAGCACAGTTACTCGCTATTCCTTTAGCACTAATATTTGTAGGTTACGATAAAGAACTTATGGATATGACTGTTTCTGGATTCCGTATTTTTGCTATTGCATTTCCGTTTATGGGATTTTCTATTTTCGGTTCAGGATTTTTCACTGCTTTAAACGATGGAGTTACATCAGCTTTAATTTCATTCTTGCGTACACTGGTGTTTCAAGTAATCTCAGTTTTACTTCTTCCGATAATCTGGAAAATAGATGGTATTTGGATTTCTATTGTAGTTGCTGAAGTTATGTCAGTTTTATTTACAGTGTTATTTCTTATTAAAAAACGTAAAAAGTATAAATATTAGCTAAAAAAATGATGAATTAGTTTAAAAAAATATTTTTAGCGTATAATTTATTGAAAATGTAACCTAAATAAAAATATATATTTTATTTGAATTTTACATTAATATTTTTTTAGCTATTTAATTTTAATATTATATAAGTCATGAAATATTTAATCATTTTTCATTTGTAAAATCATTTATACTAACTGAAGAACAATTTAAAAAAATGAAAGTATTATCTTTAGGAGAAGTACTTATAAAAAATGAAAATAGAGTATTAGAATTCTAAATAATATATTTACAATTTTTTTTTTAAATGTTAAAATATAGAAAAGTGGTTTATATCAATAAAAATAGGTGAAATAATGAAAAATAGATATCAAAAATTTAAAAAATATAAACGAATTATTAAAAATAGACTAAATATATCTCAATTTGAAATAAATTTGGATGGGATGTAGACCACCCCAAAATCAAAGGGTACTAAAACCCTATAAACCCCTTTTTATGAACTTAGTAATAAAATAAGTTGGTGGAGTATATATATAAAAGATGAAAATGATTAAAAAAATGGGAGGTTTAAAGTGAATAATTATTTGAATAATATAATGTTTTTGGGCATGATTACAGGGATTATAATATTATTTATGTTAAGGAAATAAAAAAGAAAAAAAGGGGTAAAAATTTGATAGAAATAACATTGTCTATATTATCTATTTTGTAGGTATTTGCTATAGACTATAATGTAAAATATGAATATTACGAAAAAAAGAGAAAAGAGAAAAAAGAATATGAAAAACAAAATAAAATAAATGGATGTAACAAAGATGAAAATTAAAACAATTGGAATTTTAAACACGTCAATTTTAACTTGTGAAGGGGAGTATATATTAAAAAAAATTTCACTAGAGGAAGCAAGGGAATTATTAAAGATATAGACCACCCCAAAAATAGAGGAAATTAAAACTAATCGTTTTACTGTTTTATTAAATAAGTTATTGAAATTAATAATTATTGAAAAATCTAAAAAAGGAGAAGTAAATGAAAAATAATAGTGTAAAAAGTATGATAGAAAGATTTTTAGAAAATAAAAATAACATTATGAAAGAAGAAATTGAAGTTTGGAAATTTGGAAATACAGATGGAATGGCTGACAAATTGGGAGATTTAGTATTAAGTGGAAAAAAGATAGGGACGTCATCAGATTATATGTTATATAACAATGAAGACGAGTTACCAAAAATAAATACTTATAGTCTAATTACAAATTCTAAAGATGAAGCTTTATGTATAATAAAAACTTTAAATGTAGAAATAATTGATTTCAATAAAGCCACAAAAGAACATGCATTTAAAGAAGGAGAAGGAGATTTATCACATAAATATTGGTATGATGTGCATAGAAAATTTTTTAAAAAAGAAAGAGAAAAAAAAGGATTAAAATTTACAGAGGATATGAAAATAGTTTTTGAAACATTTGAGGTTGTTTTTAGATAACAAATTCAAATTAAAATATAAAATACATGAAAGCTACCTGCTAATTAGGTAGCTTTTTATAAAATGTTAATTTATATAAACACAATAACCCCCAATTTATCTGTTGAAAAAATACTTCATATTATGATATACTTTATAAGTAAAATAACTTGGTAAGAGGAGATGAAAGAGTAATGAATTTTGTTTATATTTCGCCACAATTTCCTAAAACAAATTGGGAATTTTGTGAAAGACTTAAAAATAATGGGGTAACAGTATTAGGAATTGCCGATGTGTCTTATGATGAACTTGATTTAAAATTAAAAAATGCATTAACAGAGTATTATAAAGTTTCTTCAATGGAAAATTACGATGAAGTATTAAAAGCAGTCGCATATTTTACGTTTAAATATGGAAAAATAGACTGGTTAGAATCTAATAATGAATATTGGTTAGAACAAGATGCTAGATTACGTACAGATTTTAATATAAATACTGGAGTAAAAGAACATGAAATATTAAATATAAAAGAAAAATCTCGTATGAAAGCATTTTATGAAAAAGGTGGAATTTCTACTGCAAGATATCAACTTATTTCTGATTTAAAAGAAGCACAAAAATTTATAAAAAGAGTGGGATATCCTGTAGTTGTAAAGCCTGACAATGGAGTTGGAGCTAGTAATACGTATAGAATAAAAAACAGTAAAGAGTTACATGCTTTTTTTGAAAATAAACTTAACATAACATATATAATGGAAGAATATGTAGAGGGAGATTTAGTATCTTACGATGCTATAGTTAATTCTGAAGGGGAAGTTTTATTTGAAACTGGAATTACTTGGGAGCCAACAATTATGGATATTGTTAATGAAGGACTTGATCTTTATTACTATGTTAGAAAAGAATTACCTGCGGATTTAATAGATGCTGGAAGAAGAACCGTGAAAGGTTTTGGAGTAAAAAGCAGATTTATTCATATGGAATTTTTTAAATTACTAGAAGATAAAAGAGGTCTTGGTAAAAAAGGAGAGTATATAGGACTTGAAGTAAACATGAGACCTGCTGGAGGATATACCCCTGATATGTATAATTATGCTAACAATACAGATGTTTATCAAATTTGGGCAGATATGATTACAAATAATAAAATTGTAAATGCTAATCTTAATGAAAACTTGGAGAAAAATTTCTGTGTATATGTGAGTAGAAGAGATACAAAAAATTATGTATATACCCATGAAGAAGTTATTAAAAAATACAGAGATAATATATTAATGTCTGAAAGAATGCCAGATTTATATGCTGCTGCTATGGGAAATAATATGTATACAGCAAAGTTTAAGTCTAAAGAAGATATGAAAGAATTTGTTAATTTCACTCAAAAAACACAATAATAAAATAAGGAGAAGGTAATGCATACAGAATATAAAAATGAATATAGTGAAATTCTTGGAAGAAATTTTGAATTTAAGGTATATGGACATGCTGGCAAACCTTGTCTAGTGTTTCCACCACAAGATGGTAAATTTCATAACTATGAAGATTTTGAAATGGTAGAGGAATTATCAGATTATATAAAATCAGGTAAATTACAACTTTTTTGTGTTGGAAGTCTTGATAAAGAAACATGGTCAGATAAAAATGGGGATCCACGTAAGAGAATAGAGCTACAAGAAAAATGGGTTGAACATATATCGAATGAAATGGTACCACGTATATGGGATATTTCAGGAAGAAGCGATTTGATTGTAACAGGATGTAGTATGGGAGGAGCTCATGCTGGGATATTGTTTTTCAGACGTCCTGACCTATTTGATACTTTAATTTCTTTAAGTGGAGCTTTTGACGCATCTATGTTTTTTGGTAGTTATATGGATGATTTAGTTTACAATAATTCACCTGTTCACTTTTTAAAAAATATGGCTTTAGATCATTATTATTTGGAATTATATAGACAAAAAAATATAATTGTTTGTATCGGACAGGGTTCATGGGAAGGTGAGCTTATACCTAGTAATAAAGAACTTGGACAAATTCTTAAAGATAAGAATGTTCCTGCATGGATTGACTTATGGGGTTATGATGTAGCACATGATTGGGACTGGTGGAAAAAACAAATAAGATATTTTATGGATAAAATATTATAATCATATATAAATATAAAGGTTGTTTCAAAGTTGAAATTTTTGAAACAGCCTCTTTAAATTATATATTATAGAAAGGAAGAAAAAATGTTAAAAAAATTATTTTCCTATGTGGGAGAATATAAAAAAGAGTCAATTTTAGCTCCAATATTAATTGCAATGGAGGTTTTAATTGAAATTTCAATTCCATTTTTAATGGCTTCTATTATTGATAATGGATTAAGTAAATCAAATATGAATCATATTTTTTTTATGGGAGGAATAAGCTTTTTATTAGCTACAGTGTCAATGATTTCTGGAATAGGAGCAGGAAAATATGCAGCACGAGCTGCAGCAGGGTTTTCTAAAAATATTAGAAAAGCTCTATTTTATAAAATACAAAAATATTCGTTTACAAACATAGATAAATTTTCAACGGCAGGTCTTATAACGAGATTTACAACGGATATTAATAATATACAAAATTCTTATCAAATGATTATAAGAATATTTGTAAGAGCTCCATTTATGATGGTTTTTGCTACTATAATGGCAGTTTATATTAGCCCAAGTCTGTCACTAATATATATTGTAGCTGTTATTTTTTTAGGAATAATGGTTGCTATAATTTTTTCTAAAGTACATCCTATTTTTACAAGAGCTGTAAAAAAATACGATAAAATAAATAATAATTTACAAGAAAATATAAGTGGAATTCGTGTAGTTAAAGCATATGTTAGAGAAAATTATGAAAAAAATAAATTTAAAGAGTCAACTCTAGATTTAAAAGATACAATGTTAAAAGGAGAAAAAATAATTGTATTTGTATCTCCTTTAATGCAATTTTCAATGTATTTTTGTACATTATTACTTTCATGGTTTGGTGCAAAATTGATAATATCTGATGAATTAACAACAGGTCAACTAATGAGTTTGTTTGCTTATACGGCAAATATTTTAGTAAGTTTACTAATGTTTTCAATGGTTTTAGTAACTATAACATTATCAAGAGCTTCTGCTGAAAGAATTATAGAAGTTTTAGATGAAGAGCCAAGTATAGTAAATAATGAAAATCCAATTTACGAAATTAAAAATGGTGATATTGAATTTAAAAATGTAGATTTTAGTTATAGTAATAATGCTAACGTTTTAAATCTTGAAAAAATAAATATATTTATAAAAGAAGGAGAAACGATCGGAATAATTGGAGGGACTGGAAGTGCAAAGTCTGCTTTTGTTCAACTAATTCCTAGATTATACGATGTAATTAGCGGAGAAGTTTTAGTCGGGAATGTAAATGTTAAAGAATATGACTTGAAGGCATTAAGAGACAATGTGGCAATGGTATTACAAAAAAATGTATTATTTTCTGGAACAATAAATGAAAACTTGCGTTGGGGAAATAAAGATGCTACTGATGATGAAATTATAAACGCTGCTAAACTTGCCCAAGCAGATGAGTTTATTCAAAAATTTCCAGATAAATATAACACATATATAGAACAAGGTGGAACAAATGTTTCAGGAGGTCAAAGACAACGTCTATGCATAGCAAGAGCGCTACTTAAAAACCCTAAAATACTAATATTAGATGATTCAACTAGTGCAGTAGACACTAAAACTGATAGATTAATAAGAAATGCTTTTAAAAATAATCTACCTAATATTACAAAAATTATAATTTCTCAAAGAGTTTCATCAATAAAAGATTCTGATAAAATAATTGTCTTAGAAGACGGTAAAATTGATGGAGTAGGTACTCACGAAGAATTAATTATATCAAGTAAAATATATAAGGAAATACATGAAACTCAAATGGAGGGAGGAGTTATAGATGAAGAAAAACAATAATAGAATTCCGACTGAAAAAATTAATAATAATCAGCTAAAATCCCTTTTAAAATTAATAAAATATATGATGAAATATTACAGATTGCAATTCATTTTTGTAATTATATTAATATTTATCAGTACAATAAGTATGATAATTGGAACATTATTTATTAGAGAAGTTATAGATGGATTTATAATACCTAACATTGGGAATAAAAATATCGATTTTTCCCCTTTAATTATACTAATAGGTAAGATGTGTTTAGTATATATGACAGGGATTGTATCTACTTACAGTTATGCAAGGATAATGATAGGTGTAGCACAGGGAACGTTAAAAAGGTTAAAAGATGATCTTTTTACACATATGGAAGGTTTACCTATAAAATATTTTGATACAAATGCCCACGGAGATATTATGAGTATTTATTCAAGTGATGTAGATACTTTAAGAAATATGATTACAGAAAGTTTAGCACAAACTATTTCTGCATTAATAACAATAATTAGTGTTATAATTTCTATGTTCATATTAAGCATTCATTTAACAATATTTGCAATATTTATGATAACATTAATAATATCTTCAACAAAATATTTATCTAAAAAAAGTTCCAAAAATTTTAGAGAACAACAAGAAAATATTGGTAAAATAAATGGATATATTGAAGAAATTTTAGAAGGATTAAAAGTTGTTAAAGTATTTTCTTATGAAAAAGAAGTATCTGAAAAATTTAGTAATCTTAATGAAAAGTTATTTAATAGTGCTAATAATGCTCATAAATATTCAAATACTTTAGGCCCTGTAGTTGGTAACTTAGGAAATATAAATTTTGTATTAACTGCTGCTATAGGATCATTTCTAGCAATAGGTGGTATTAGTGGATTTTCATTAGGAGCTCTAGCATCATTTTTACAATTTACAAGAACTTTGAATCAGCCAATTTCACAAATATCTCAACAGTTAAATACTTTTATTTTAGCTTCTGCTGGTTCGGAAAGAGTTTTTAAATTATTAGAGGAATCAAACGAATTTGACGAAGGATATGTAACTTTAGTAAATACTGAAATAGATGAAAATGGAAAAATAACAGAAAGTGAAAAATATACTGGAAAATGGGCTTGGAAACATCCTCATAGTGATGGGTCAATTACCTATGAAAAATTACTTGGAGATATCGTATTTGAAAATGTTGATTTTGGATATAATGAAGAAAAAACAATACTTCACGATATAAATTTATATGCAAAACGTGGACAAAAAATTGCTTTTGTTGGTGCAACTGGAGCAGGAAAAACGACCATTACAAATTTGATAAATAGATTTTATGATATACAAAAAGGAAAGATAAGGTACGACGGAATAAATATTGAAAAAATTCATAAATCAGATTTAAGAAGGTCATTAGGAATAGTATTGCAAGACACTCACTTATTTTATGGGACAATCTACGATAATATAAGATATGGAAAACTAGATGCAACAGATGAAGAAGTAATAGAAGCTGCAAAATTAGCAAATGCACATCAATTTATAAAGCATTTGCCTAGAGGATATGACACTTATTTAAGTGGTGATGGATCAAATCTGTCCCAAGGACAAAGACAACTATTGTCTATAGCTAGAGCAGCTATAGCAAATCCACCTGTACTTATATTAGATGAAGCAACTTCAAGTATAGATACTAGGACAGAGAAAATAGTTCAAGAAGGAATGGATAAATTAATGACAGGAAGAACAGTTTTTGTAATCGCACATAGACTTTCCACTATAAAAAATTCAGATGTTATAATAGTTCTTGATCATGGTAAAATTATAGAAAGAGGGAATCACGATGAATTAATTAATCAAAAAGGAACTTATTATCAATTATATAATGGTGGGTTTGAAAATCAATAGATATTTTTAATCTATTGTTAAATCTAATAATAATATAATTTTTCTATAATGAAATATTTATATAAAAAATAAGTTCAAAAGTAAAATTTTATGCTATAATTAACTCAAAATAAAACAGGAAATATACGAAAGGATAGAAATGAAAAAAATATTATTGTTGGCAATATCATTAATATTTGGGTTTAATACTTTAGCTTCTAGTGTGAATAATGTAACTCAAACTATGACTAATAATGTAAAAAAAAGTTGTATATATATAAATAATCCAGATACCTTATTAGAAAGAATGTTGAATAAAGTTAAAAAAGAAAATAAATCAAATGACTTATTTTGCGATCGTGATGGAATGAAAATGGCATATTACTTAATAGAGGGAGAAGAATATAATTTAACTCTAGGCATTGCAATTTCTGTAGATTTAAATACAACAAATGATCAATTTAAAGGAAGTTTTTTGAAAAAATTAAATGATTATAAAAGATTTTTTGAAACATTGGATAAGAAAAATCTTGGAAAGACTCCTTTTCCTGATAAAGAAGTAATAAGATTTTATGGTCAAATTAATGGAACAGATAATTTTTTTATTATAGGTAAATATGTAAACGACTTAAATACAAATGAGAAAAAAATGATTGTAAATAATCATGGAAAAGTATTTTTTGAACAGATTAATTTATTTGAAGGAATGAGAGTAGAATATTCTGATGAAGTAGTATTTTAATTTTCCATAAATAAAAAGAATAGGTGCTATAATAAAAATATATTGAAAATAAACTAGCCTAGTATAAAAAACTAGGCTTTTTTCTTTTATTTTGTATAAATTTATTGTATAATGTATAATAGATAGATAATGTAGTTTTATTAAAAAACTATAAATAATTTAAATTGGAGATAAAATGAAAAACTATATAAAAAATATGAGTAAAGAAGATTTAATATTATTAAACTTAAAAAAACTATATGATTCATACGGATACAATAAAATTACATTACCAACATTTGATGAATATGATTTATATAATGAAAATAAAGACTTCATTTCAGGAAATATACTTACAATTATGAATCCAAGTGGCAAATTATTAGCTTTAAGACCTGATATTACACTTTCTGTAGCAAAAAAAATATCTAAAGAACAAACATTAAAATATGAAAAAATATATTACAATGAGAATATATATAAAACTTCAAAATATAAAGGATATAAAGAAGTAGAGCAATTAGGAATAGAACTTATAGGAAAAGACTCTTTATTTTTAAACTTTGAAATGATAAATCTTGCAATAAAAAGTTTAGAAATTATAAATGATAAATGTATCACTGTATTATCACATGTGGGGTTTGTCTCTTCTATATTTGAAAATTTAAATTTAAAACATAAAGTACAAGAAGAACTTTTTAAATATATAGAGAGTAAAAATATACATGATATAAAAATAATTTTAGAAACTATGGATATAGATAAGGATATAAAAGAATTGATATGTGCTTTGCCAAATTTATCTGGAGATTTAGAACACATATGCGAAAAACTTTCAAAATATAATGTTAATGAAAAAATAAAAAATATACTTGATGAATTAAGAGAACTTTATAATTTGTTAATAAAATTCCATGATAAATCTAAAATAATATTTGATTTTTCCATTGTAAAAAACATTAATTATTATAATGGGATTATTATTCAAGGATTTATAGAAAAACTTCCAAATATGATATTGACTGGAGGACGTTATGACAAACTTTTTGAAAAATTTGGTGTTGATAATGGCGCTATAGGTTTTGCTATACTAACTGATTACCTAAAAGGATACTATAAAGAAGAAAATAAAAAAGATTTTGAAATACTTTTAATGTATGATAATAGTGATTTTATAAAATTATCTGAAATTGTAGATGATTTTGTGAAGAAAGGATATAGAGTTAGAGCAGAAGACTTTAATAATATTAATAGTGAAAATATAGAGTCATTTAATTTTGACCAAAAATATTTGTTTAAAAATGGAGAATTAATACTAGATATCCTTTAAATAGATATATGAAAGGAGAAAGAGATGTTAAATGTAGCTCTTCCTAAAGGAAGATTGGGAGATAAAGTTTACTACTTATTTGAAAAAATAGGATATGAATGTAAAGAAATAAAAGAAGATAATAGAAAACTAATATTTGAAAATAAAGAAAAAAAAATAAGATTTCTTTTAGTAAAACCATCGGATGTAGCAGTTTATGTGGAAAAAGGTAGTGCAGATATAGGAGTTGTAGGAAGGGATATTTTGTTAGAAGAAGACCCTAATGTATACGAGCTTTTAGATTTGGGTTTTGGAAAATGCAAATTTGCCATAGCAGGTCCTGTTGGATTTAAAGAAAATATAGATAGACCATTAGTTATTGCAACAAAATATTTTAACGTATCTAAAAATTATTTTGACTCTATAAAAAGAGATGTTGAGCTTATAAAGTTAAATGGTTCTATAGAAATTGCCCCAATATTGGGATTATCTGATGTTATTGTAGATATAGTAGAAACTGGTACTACTCTTAAAGAAAATAACCTAAAGATCATTAGAGAAATTGGAGATATAAGTGCGAGATTAATATCAAATAAATCTAGTTATAGATTTAAAAATGATAAAATAGAAGATATAATTAATAAAATAAAAAATCAGTTATAAATATATAATAACAGAATGGAGAAATTTATATTATGATAAAAAAAATAAAATATGAAAGAGAAATGGATCTTGAAAAAGAGTTAGCTAGAAGTCAATTCTCATATGATGATGTAAATGAAACAGTAAAAAATATTTTAGAAGATGTAAAAAAAAGAGGAGACAAAGCTCTTTTAGAATATATAGAAAAATTTGATAAAGTTAAATTAGACTTACTAGAAGTTACAAATGATGAAATAGAATATGCTTATAAAACTATTGATGAAGAATTATTAGAAGTAATAAAATATTCCCATGATAATATAAAAAAATATCATGAAAAACAAGTAAGAAATAATTTTATAATGTCAGAGGATAACGGAGTGATATTAGGTCAGATTATAAATCCTATTGAAAAAGTGGGATTATATGTTCCTGGAGGGACTGCTTCTTATCCTTCTACTGTTTTAATGAACGCGATACCAGCAAAAATTGCTGGATGTAAAGAAATAATAATGGTTACACCTCCAAATATTGACGGAAGTATTTCGCCGTCCATACTAGCTTCTGCAAAAATTGCTGGAGTAGATAGGATATTTAAAGTAGGAGGATCTCAATCAATAGCGGCTCTTAGTTATGGAACAGAAAGTATTCCTAAAGTGTATAAAATAGTAGGCCCTGGAAATATTTATGTTTCAATGGCAAAAAAAATGGTTTATGGAGAAGTATCTATTGATATGATTGCAGGACCAAGTGAAGTATTAATAATAGCTGATAATAGTGCTAATTATGTACATGTTACTGCTGATTTGTTGTCACAAGCAGAGCATGATAAACTAGCAGCATGTATATTAGTTACTACATCCGAAGAATTAGCAAATAATGTAGAAAAAGAGCTAGAAAAACAGTTAAAAGAACTTCCTAGGGAAGAAATAGCAAGAGCTTCTATAGAAAATCAAGGTAGAATAATAATAGTTAATAATATAGAAGAAGCAATTTACGTGAGTAATTTTGTTGCTCCAGAACATTTAGAGTTAGCTGTGGAAAATCCCTTTGAACTATTACCTAAAATAAAAAATGCAGGTTCAATTTTTATGGGACATAATACACCTGAACCTTTAGGAGACTACTTAGCAGGACCTAATCACACATTGCCTACAAGTGGAACGGCAAAATTTTCTTCTCCATTATCAGTTGATGATTTTATAAAAAAATCTTCAATTTTATATTATTCAAAGGAAGCGTTGGAAAAAGTAAAGGATAAAGTTATAAAATTTGCTGAAAGTGAAGGACTTGACGCACATGCAAAATCAATTTATAAAAGATTTTAGTATAATTATTATTATTTAATATAAATCAAACAAAGTGAAGTAACAATTATTTAAAATTATTTATTAATATGAAAGGAAATAATATATATGAGTAAATTTTGGAATGACAAAATAAATACAATAAAACCATATGTCCCTGGAGAACAACCAAAAGATAAAAAATATATAAAGTTAAATACTAATGAAAATCCATATTCACCTTCAGATAAAGTCGTAAATAAAATTAGAAAAATGAATTTAGAAGACTTAAAATTATATCCTGATCCTGATGTGTCAGCTCTTTCAAAAGAAATAGCTAACTATTTTTCTGTAAAACAAAACCAAGTATTTATTGGAAATGGTTCAGATGAAATATTAGCTTTTATATTTATGGCATTTTTTAATAAAGGGGACAAAGTTTATTATCCAGATATAACATATAGTTTTTATACTGTGTATTCTGATTTATTTAATTTAGATGAAGCAAAAATTCCTTTAAATAGTAAATTTGAAATTGAAATTGAAAAATATTTTAGACTAGATGGTCATATTGTGATTGCAAATCCAAATGCACCTACTTCTATAGCGTTAAAATCAATTGAAATAGAAGAAATTGTTAAAAATAATAAAAACCAATTAGTAATAATTGATGAAGCATATATTGATTTTGGAGGAGAAAGTGCCATAAATTTAGTAAATAAATATGATAACATTTTAGTAGTACAAACTTTTTCAAAATCTCGTTCACTTGCTGGAATGAGACTAGGTTATGCTATAGGATCTGAAAATATAATTGAAGGTTTAAATAGATTGAAATTTTCATTTAATTCATACACTATAAATAGAATATCTATAGAAGCAGGAATAGAATCATTTAAAGATGACGAATATTTTAGAAAAACAAATAAAAAGATAATTTCCACAAGAGAAAAAAGTATAATTGAATTAGAAAAACTTGGATTTAATACATTAAAATCCAGTTCTAATTTCATATTTATAACACACAAAACAATTTATGCAGAAACATTGTATAAAGAATTGAAAAATAGAGGTGTATTAGTAAGATATTTTAATAAAGAAAGAATTGACAACTATTTGAGAGTAACTATAGGAACTGATGAAGAAATGGAAATGTTTATAGAAAAAATAAAAGAAATAGTTTTATAAAAAATATTTCTAACTGAGAGGAGACTTATTAAAAATGAGAATATCTAAAATCGTAAGGAATACTTTTGAAACAAAAATAAAAGTAGAAATTAACATTGACGGAACAGGAAAATATGAAAATAAAACAGGAGTTGGGTTTTTAGATCATATGCTTGATTTATTTGCAAAACACGGTAGATTTGATTTGAAAGTAAGTTGTGATGGTGACGTACATGTTGATGATCATCATAGTACAGAAGATATTGGAATAGCTCTTGGAAAATGTTTTTATGACGCTTTAGGTGATTTAAAAGGAGTCAAAAGATACGGTAATTTTTTACTTCCAATGGACGAGGCTCTCACATTAGTTGCTATTGATTTAAGTGGAAGATATTTTTTAAATTATGATGTAAAAATGCCTACAGAAAAAGTTGGAACTTTTGACACAGAATTAGTAGAGGAGTTTTTCATTGGATTTACTAGACATTTAAATGCTACTATTCATATTAAAAATCTTGCTGGAACAAATTCACATCATATAATTGAATCTATATTTAAAGGAGTTGCAAAAGCCTTATCAGAAGCAGTTAGTATAGATGAGAAATACAAAGATGAGATACCGTCAACTAAAGGAGTATTAGTATGATATCAGTTATTGACTATGGAGTAGGAAATCTATTTTCCTTAAAATCTTCCTTAGATTATATTGGACTTGATACAACACTTACAAATGATATAGAAAAAATAAAAAATTCCAAAGGAATTATTCTACCAGGAGTTGGTGCGTTTAGAGATGCTATTAAAAATCTTGAGAAATATAATTTAAAAGACATTATAATAGAAGAAGCAAAATCTGGGAAACCATTTTTAGGAATTTGTCTTGGAATGCAACTCTTATTTGAAAAAAGTTATGAATATGGAGAATACAACGGACTTGGACTTATTGATGGTGAAATAGACGAAATTAAAAAACATATATCTAGTGAATTAGATTTAAAGATTCCTCATATGGGTTGGAATAACCTCAATGTAAATGACAAATTTAAAGATGATAAAATTTTGAAAAATATTGATTTTGAAAATGATGTGTATGTCTATTATGTTCATTCTTATTTTGCAAACACAGATATTAAAAATGTTATTGCTTATTCTGATTATGGTACAAACATTCCTGGAATAGTAAAGAAAAATAATGTATATGGAATGCAATTTCATCCTGAAAAGAGTAGTGATGTAGGACTTAAATTATTAAAAAATTGGGGGGACTTATTATGATAGAAATTTTTCCAGCTATTGACTTGCATAATGGTCAAGCAGTAAGATTAAAGCAGGGAAGTTATAATGATGTAGAAGTGTTTTTCAAAAATCCAATAGAAGTTCTAGAATTTTTCAATAAAAATAATTTGAAAAATCTTCATATAGTAGATTTAGATGGAGCTAAAGACGGATTTACTAAAAATTATGAAGTTATAAAAAAATTAGTTGAAAAAAAAGATTTTTTTGTTCAAGTAGGCGGTGGAATTAGAGACGAGGAAAGAATAAAAAAATATATAGAATTAGGAGTGGATAGAGTAATTTTAGGTACAATTGCTGTAGAAAATGAAGAATTTTTGAAAAATATGTTAGAAAAATATGGAGATAAAATTGCTGTTTCGGTTGACGCAAAAAATCAAAAAGTTGCCGTTAAAGGATGGATAGAAACTATGGAAATTGACTCTTTAGAATTTTGCCAAAAATTATCGGACTTAGGAGTAAAAACTATAATATACACAGATATATCAAAAGATGGAATGCTTGCTGGTACTAATATTGATATTTATTTAAAGTTATCAAAGCTAGTTAAATCTAATATCATTGCATCAGGAGGAATAACATTTTTAGATGAAATAAAAGAATTAAATAAAAATAATATTTATGGTGCAATAGTTGGTAAAGCAATTTATTCAGGTAAATTGGAATTAAAAGATGTTTTATCTGTAAGCGAGGAAGTGATTTAATTATGTTAGCAAAAAGAATTATACCTTGCTTAGATGTTAGAAATGGAAGAGTTGTAAAAGGAATTAATTTTGAAGGAATAAAAGATGTTGAAAATCCAGTAGAACTAGCAAAATTTTATAATAAATCTGGTGCAGATGAGCTTGTATTTTATGATATAACTGCTTCTTTTGAAGAAAGAAAGCTTTTCACAAATATTTTAAAAGAAGTTGCATCGCAAATATTCATACCTCTAACTGTTGGAGGTGGAATAAATAATCTAGATGATTTTGACAGAGTATTGAAATCTGGTGCAGATAAAGTTAGTGTTAATTCTGGTGCAATAAAAAATCCTAAACTTATAGAAGAAGCAGCAAAAAAATATGGTGATCAATGTGTCGTATTATCTGTTGATGTTAAAAGAGTTGACGGGAAGTTTAAAGTTTTTTCAAAAGGTGGAAGAGAAAATACGGGGATAGATGCTATTGAATGGTTTGTTATGGGTCAGGAAAATGGTGCTGGTGAAGTTGTTGTTAATAGTATTGACACTGATGGAGTTAAAACAGGATTCGATTTAGAACTATTATCTATTTTAACTAAAAAGCTTTCTATACCTATAGTTGCTTCAGGTGGAGCAGGAAATATGGAACATTTTAATGAATTATTTAAATTATCTGGAGTAGATGCTGGATTAGCAGCCTCAATATTTCATTTTAAAGAGGTAGAAATAATAGAGTTAAAAAAATATTTAAGAAAAAATAATGTAAAAGTAAGAATATAAACAATAAATTAAATGAAAAATAGTGTATAATTTGATTGATAATCAAAAAAATTTATAAAAATATTTTAGGAGGTATATATTTTATGTCAAATAGATATGAATTAAATAAAAATTTAGCACAAATGCTAAAAGGTGGAGTTATTATGGATGTGTCAAATCCTAAACAAGCACGTATTGCAGAAGCAGCTGGAGCAGCAGCAGTTATGGCTTTAGAAAGAATCCCCGCAGATATAAGAGCAGTAGGTGGAGTTTCTAGGATGAGTGATCCAAAAATGATTAGAAGTATACAGGAAGCTGTTTCAATTCCTGTAATGGCAAAAGCAAGGATAGGGCATTTTGTTGAAGCACAGATTTTAGAATCTATTGAAATTGATTATATAGATGAAAGTGAAGTTTTATCGCCAGCAGATGATAAATTTCATATTGATAAAAGAAAATTTAATGTTCCTTTTGTTTGTGGTGCTAAGGATCTTGGAGAAGCTTTAAGAAGAATTAATGAAGGAGCAGCTATGATAAGAACTAAAGGTGAACCAGGAACAGGAGATATAATTCAAGCTGTTAGACATATGAGAATGATGAATCAAGATATTAGAAGAATACAAAATATGAGAGAAGACGAGCTATATTTTACTGCAAAAGAACTTCAAGTTCCTTTTGAATTAGTAGAGTTTATATATAAAAATGGAAAACTTCCAGTAGTTAATTTTGCTGCTGGTGGGATAGCAACACCTGCAGATGCTGCATTAATGATGCAATTAGGTGCAGAAGGTGTTTTTGTTGGTTCTGGAATTTTTAAATCTGGTAATCCTGAAAAAAGAGCACAAGCAATAGTAAAAGCTGTAACAAATTACAATGATCCTAAAATATTAGCTGAAATTTCAGAAGATTTAGGAGAAGCAATGGTTGGAATAAATGAAAATGAAATTCAATTGTTAATGGCTGAAAGAGGGAAATAATGAAAATCGGAATTTTAGCCCTTCAAGGAGCTTTTATAGAACATAAGAAGATTTTAGATGTACTAAATATCGAATCTTTTGAAATTAGAAAAAAAAGCGATTTGGAAAATAATTTATTAGACGGTATTATTTTACCTGGAGGGGAAAGTACTACTATAGGAAAACTACTTCATGAATTAGATTTATTTAATCCAATTAAAAATCTCATAGAAAAAGGAATACCAGTATTAGGAACTTGTGCTGGATTAATACTTCTTGCAAAAAAAATTGAAAATGATACTAGAGAATATTTTAAAATTATGAATATCTCAGTTAAAAGAAATGCTTATGGAAGACAATTAGGAAGTTTTTTTACTGAGGAAACATTTAAATATATAGGAAAAATTCCAATGACTTTCATTAGAGCCCCTTATATAGAAAGTGTTGGAGAAAATGTAGAAATTTTAGCTACTGTCAATGGAAATATTGTTTCAGCAAAAGAAAACAACATTATTGTAACTTCTTTTCATCCTGAATTAAATGACGACTTAAGATTACATAAATTTTTTATAGATATTTGTAAAAATTATAATAATAATTTTAAAATATAATAATTTAAGAAAGAAGGAATAATGAATATAGAAAATATAAAGTTTAATGAAAATGGTTTAGTTCCTGCAATAATTCAGGATTATTATACTAAAGAAGTGTTGACGTTAGCCTACATGAATAGAGAAAGTCTTGATATAACATTAAGAGAAAAAAAAACATGTTTTTATAGTAGAAGTAGACAAGAATTATGGCTTAAAGGAGAAAAATCAGGAAATTATCAAAATGTAGTTTCAATAAAATATGATTGTGATTCTGATGCGTTACTAGTAGAAGTTATAAAAGATGGACCTGCGTGTCATACAGGAGAAGAAAGTTGTTTTCATAATTCTTTTTTTGAGTCTGAAGGATATAATAATTTTTCTTCTGAAAAATTATATGAACTAATAAAAAATAGAAAAACTAATCCTAGAAAAGAATCATATACTAGTTACCTTTTTGAGAAAGGGCTAGATAAAATCCTAAAAAAAATAGGAGAAGAATGTTCAGAAGTAATAATAGGTGCTAAAAATAATGATAATGATGAATTGAAATATGAAATAGCAGACCTATATTATCATACTTTAGTTTTAATGATAAAAAAAGGATTAACTATACAAGATATAAAAGAAGAACTTTCTAAAAGACATGTAATTGATCATAAAGTAAAACAAGAAAAAATGGTTTGATAATAATTTTTTATAATTAAAGGTGGTAAGAATGAATAAAAATCAAAAAACTTTTCCTTCAAACTTACACGGACATACAACTTATTGTGATGGAAAAAACAAAGCAGAAGAATATATTATATCAGCAATAGAAAAAGAATTTTTAAGTTTAGGTCTTTCTGGACACTCTTATACAAAATTTGATACAGAACCATGTATGTCTGTTGAAGGAACAGAAGAATATTTAAAAGAATTAAAAGAATTGAAAAAAAAATATAAAGATCAAATACAGTTTTATGTCGGAATAGAAGCAGACTTTTATAGTAATCTTAATAAAGAGACTGACAAAATAATGGAACTAGATTTTAGAATAGGATCAGTACACTATGTTAAAGATAAAAATAATGAAAAATATTATTGTGTAGATAATACACCAGAACTATTTGCTTACGGAATAAAAAATTATGATAATGGAAATGAAAGAACTTTTATAGAAGCCTATTACGATAATATAATAGAAATGATACATACTCAAAAACCACATATTATAGGGCATTTAGATTTGGTTAGAAAATTTAATAAAAATGAGAAATTTTTTGATGAAAATTCAGATTGGTATAATAAGAAAATTGATCATGTGTTAGATGAAATTGTCAAGACAGATGTGATTGTTGAAATAAATACTGGTGGAATATCTCGTGGTTGGAGAAAAACTCCATATCCAAGTTTAGATATATTAAAAAAGATATTTTCTAAAAATATCCCAATAACAATTTCATCTGATGCTCATACAGTTGAAAATATTGATTTTTATTTTGAGGAAAGTTTAAAAATCATTGAAAATATTGGATTTAAAGAAATTAAAATTTTAAAAGATGGTAAATTTCAAGATTATAGGTTATAATAAATGGAAGGAAAACAGTCGTGTTCTGTCCCTTCCTTTTAATTAGCTTTTAATATTTTTTATTAAATTGAAAAGAGATGATAATTATGATATTAGGGAATAATGAAACAACTCAAAAAATTGACTCTTATTTGATCAATAATTTAAATATTCCAAGTATAATTTTAATGGAAAATGCTGCAATTTCTTTTGTAAAAAATATAGATTTAAATTTAAAAAACTACTTAATTATATGTGGAAAGGGAAACAATGGTGGAGATGGATTTGCTATAGCAAGACATCTTTATTCTCTTGGAAAAATAGTTAATGTCTATGTTGTTAGTAATGATAATCTCAGTAATGATTGCAAAATTAACTACAATATATGTAAAAACTTGAATATGAATATTATTACTGAAAATATAGAAGAGCTATTTAATTTATTAATAAAAAGTGATTGTATCATAGACTCAATTTTTGGAACAGGATTAAATTCTGAAATAAAAGGAAAATATAAAGATGTTATAGAAAAAATAAATCTTTTTTCAGGGAAAAAAACTATATATTCTGTAGATATTCCTTCAGGAATATCAGGAGACACAGGAGATATATTAGGTGTAGCAGTAAAAGCTAGTAAAACGATATCTTTTATTACATATAAAAAAGCTTTCTTAAATAGTGAAAATAGTAAATATTTTGGTAATATTGTAATTGAAAATATCGGTATAAATGAAAAAGATATTATTCATCTTATAGATGAAATATATTTAGATAAAAAAGTTATAAAAAATTTAAAAATCCCTAGAAATCCTCTTTCTCATAAAGGGGACTTTGGAAAAATTCTTATTTTCGCAGGAAATGATGGTTTTTCAGGGGCAGGGGCTATAACTACTAATTCTTGTATCAGATCCGGCGCTGGATTAGTTACATTAATGTCATTTAACAAAAAAATTAATAATAATCTATTTACTGAAGCAATGACTCTTAATATAAATCGATTACTATTAGAAAATGAATTTAAAATAATAGAAAAATATATATTAGACAGTGACGTTATTGCAATAGGACCTGGAATAGGCAAGTCAAATGAATCTCTTGAAATACTAAAGAAAATATTAAATTACAATAAAAATGCAAAAGGAAATACAATTAAACTTGTAATTGATGCAGACGGATTGAATTTATTATCTGAAAATTTTGAATTATTGGAAAAACTACATGGAAGAGCAATTTTAACTCCACATATAGTAGAATTTTCAAGAATAAGCAATTTTTCCGTGGAAGAAATAAATTTTAACAAATGGGAAATTGCTAAAACTTTTGCAAAAAAATATAAAATAATTCTTCTTTTAAAAGGTAAAAATACATTGATTACTGATGGAGATAAAATATATATAAATAGTACAGGAAATTCTCATATGGCAAATGGAGGAATGGGGGATTCTTTAACTGGAATAATATCTGCATTTATAGGACAACATTATTCTTTAATAGAAAGTGCTAATATAGGAACATATTTACATGGATATATAGCAGATGAATTATTAAATGACCAATATATAATAAATGCAAGCCATATTATTGAAAATATTTCTAAATATATAAAGGAAATATTTAAATAATATATTGATTTTCAAATATAATCAATATATAATAAGATAATATAAAAATAATAAATAAATAGAAAGTGAATAAATATGAAGATAATTTCAAAAAAATGTGAAAATCTTAGTGAAATTTTAAATTTTAAAAATATAAGTTGTAATTTAGGTGAAAACTTAAAAGAATTGAAACAGACAAAAAATATTATTATTCTAGGAAATTTTGATGGTGTTCACAAAGGTCATAAAGCTATCTTTAATGAAGCAATAGAAAAAGCTAAAAAAAATGGATATAAGACAGTAATATATACTTTTCGTGAGTATCCTCAAAATAAAAGTAAAAATATAACAACGTCATCTGAAAAATTGTATCTTTTAAATGAATGTGAAATTGATTATATTTATTTAGATGAATTTGAAGATGTTAGAAATTTTAATCCTGAAGAATTTGTAGAAAAAGTTTTAGTTAATATATTGAATGTAAAAGAAATTTTTTGTGGATTTAATTTTACTTTCGGAAAAAATAAATCAGGAAATATTAAAACTTTAGATAATATATTAAAAGAAAAATATAATAAAGATATCGTTTTAAATGTACATTCACCTGTTCTTGATATATATAATGAAGTGATCAGTAGTACAAGGATTAGAGAATTTATTGAAAAAACAGATCTATTAAAAGCTAAAGAATTATTAGGTTATAATATGATTATCATGGGAGAAGTCATACACGGGAAAAAATTAGGACGTACTCTAGGATATCCTACGGCAAATTTACATTTTAAAGATAAAATTTATCCTAGTTTTGGTGTATACGGAGCTTATATTCATGTAGAGGGAGAAAACAGTATTTATCATGGAGTAATAAATATTGGGAAAAATCCAACTGTAGATTTCACTGGACTTACGGTAGAAGCTCATATATTTGATTTTGATAAAGATATTTATGGAAAAGTAATAATGATAGAAATACTAGAAAAAATAAGTGATGAAATGAAATTAAAATCCCTGGAAGAATTAGTTGAAAAAATTAAAAATGATGCACTAATATGGAGAAAAAAAATAAATGAAAAATACTATGATACAAGTAAAAATAGATAATTTTGAAGGACCAATGGACTTACTTATACATTTAATTGAAAAAAAGAAATTTAAAATAAATGAAATAAGTATATCGCAAATTATTGATGATTATTTATTATATATAAATGAACAAAAAAATTTGAATTTAAAAATTAAAGTTGAATTTCTAACTATGGCAACAGAACTCATAGAAATAAAAGCTTATTCAATTTTAAATAAAGAAAAAAAAGAAGAAATAATAGAGAATCTAGAAAAAAAGATATTAGAATATAAATTTTTTAAAGAAATATCAACACTATTTTCTGAATATGAAAATGAATATAATATTCCATATAAAAGAAGTGGAAATACAGAAATTGAAAGTGCACTAGTAGAATATGATATTTCAAAATTAACTTTAGAAAATTTAGTTGATAGTTTTAAAAATTTAATAAAGGAAGAAAAAAATAAAGAGAGACTTATTATTAATTTAGAAGAAGATTATTCTACAGAAGATGCATTAGATGAAATATATGAATCTTTGGAAATAAATGAAAATTTAGAGTTTAGTAAATTACTAAAAAAGAAATTCACTAAGTCAAGAATAGTTTCTCTATTTTTATGTATACTAGAATTATTTAAAAACGGTAAAATAAATATAATTTCAAATGAATACGAATTTTATATTCAAAAACTAACTACTTAATTAATGAAAAGTGAGGTTAAATGTTTAAATCAAGTTTTATAGTTATGGCTATAAATATGCTCAGTAGACTACTTGGTCTAATAAGAGAAATGGTCATTGGAAGCATGTTTGGAGCATCAGGGATGACAGATGCATATTTTAGTGCAACTCAAATTCCTAATTTTTTTACAACACTATTTGGTGAAGGATCACTAGGAACAGTTTTCATCCCAATTTACAACAAAGGAGTAGAAGAAAAAGGTAAAGAAAGGACCAATGAATTTGTATTTTCAGTATTAAATCTAATTATAGCATTTACTAGTACATTATCTATAATTATGATATTATTTTCAAGGCAAATTTTAAAAATAACAACTGTTTTCAAAAATGCTGAAGTTCTTGAAACTGCTAATATAATGTTAAAAATTGTAGCTTTTTACTTTTTATTTATTGCTTTATCTGGAGTAGTAGCTTCATTACTTAATAATTATAAAAAGTTTGCTATATCTGCGTGTACTGGTATTGTCTTTAATCTAACAATAATAGTTGGTACATTAATTTCAAAAAGCAAATTTGGAATCTATGGATTAGGAATAGCATATTTACTTTCAGGGGTATTTCAATTAACAATTATGCTCCCACAATTTTTCAAAATTGTAAAGACATATAAGTTTGTATTTAATTTAAAAGATGAGTATGTTCGTGAAATGTTTAAATTAATGATCCCAACACTTATAGGAATTTTTGGATATCAAATAAATGAAATTATAGATAATAGATTTGCAACTGCATTATCTGAAGGTACATCGAGTGCTTTAAAATATGCTAGTAGATTATATTTATTACCAATAGGTGTATTCGCCATTTCATTATCGGTCGTAATTTTTCCAGCATTATCTAAAGCAGTAGTAAAAAATCAAAGAAAAAAAGAAAAGAATACAATTGAACGTGGTCTTAATTTATTGTCATTTTTAATAATACCATCTTCAACAATATTAT
Organism: Leptotrichiaceae bacterium; assembly: GCA_018060185.1. Taxonomy (GTDB): domain Bacteria; phylum Fusobacteriota; class Fusobacteriia; order Fusobacteriales; family Leptotrichiaceae; genus JAGOWQ01. The sequence continues at coordinate 25,419 of JAGOWQ010000023.1, forward strand.
TTGGTTATTCAAGAGAAATAGTAACATTAATATATAAAAGAGGAAATTTTGATGATATAGGGGTTAAAATAACGTCAGAGGCTTTACAATATTACGCACTAGGATTATTATTTTTTTCTTCAATACATTTATTGACTAGAAGTCATTATGTTCATAAGGATAGGAAATTGCCAGTTATATCATCATTCACTGCAATAGCAATAAATATTACACTAGATATACTATTATATAAACAATATAAACATATAGGACTTACTATAGCAACATCTTTTTCAGCAATGGTAAACTACTTAATTTTATTAATTTCATTAAATAAGCAACATATTAGATTAAATAATTTAAAATACTTCATATTTTTGATTATAACGTCATTTAACTCGTTAGCTGCATTTTATATATCAAATATAATTAAAGTGTCTTCAGCAGGAAAATTTCAAGTTCTAATTAGTATAGTTATTTTTTCAATAATATATTTAGTTTTATGTTTTATCATATTTAACATATTGAATTTATATAAATCAAGAGAGTAATAGTTTAAAATATTGAATTTAACTACCTTTAAAGAGGTAGTTTTTTATTTCAATAACAAAAAATAAACGAATGCTTTGTTTATATAATTATAAACAAAACTCTAATTGAGTTTACACAAATCAAGAATTGGTTTATAAACGTGGAGTCGGTTTATATTAAACTAATTTTTGTTTTGCTTGTTATGTTATTGAAATGTGGGTTATCTTGTGGGAATGTGGAAAAAATAAAAAAACGCCTTTATAATTATAGAAGCGTTTGAAAAATTAATTATTATACATAACATACATTATAGGACGTAAAAATGTTTTAAAAAATTAATTCATTTATTAATATATCTTAAATAAATGTTTTTATTTCTAAGAAATTCACTATTATTAACGGAAAATGCTGTTAATATAAATCTTATTCTTTTTATATTTTTATGGGAAGAAACAACAACTATATAAACTAATTTTTCTATTTCTTTTTGATAAAAATGTTCTTTTTTTGATTTTGACTGTTTAGTTACTAGATCAGGATTTTTTAGTACTTCATTTATTATGTCTAATGTTATTTCAGGATGTTTTATTATAATATGATCATAAAATTGAGTTTTTTTCATTACTATTTTCTGATGCAATTTTGATTCAAATTGATATATACTAATCCGTTTTCCTGTTTTTGTATATCTTATTTTTTCTATCATTTAATCTCCATATTATATCGTATATTATTAAATTTAATTATGATAATCTAAATTAGACTGAATAGTCTAATTTA
>JAGOWQ010000089.1 GCA_018060185.1 Leptotrichiaceae bacterium
ATTTTCAAACTATTACCCCCAATTGACAAAAGGATTTTAAACATTTCCTCAAAATTTAACTTTCTATTTCTAGTAAAATCTTTTTCTGGATTTTTTACATAAAGATGAGAATTTTCAGTTATGTCCTTAATAATGCTTTCTAGTCTATTCTTTATATTTTTTGCATGCTTGTTCATTTGCGAACCTCCTTAAAAATACATTCATTTTTAAGGGCTTCGCCACAAAATTTTATAAATTTGTCAACACTTATTTCCAAAAAATCGAAAAAAAGAACAGGTATGCTTTTAACATAATCTGTTCTTAGCTATTTTTTCTTAACTTAATGACATTGAGATAAATTCTGCCTTTAAAAATTATTTTTATTTCTGCAACAGTTTGTTGCAGAATTTAGTCACTTTGATTTTCTTTGATTTCTATAAGAACAAGACACTTTATTTTTCTAGAAATTTAATTTTCTCATAAAAATTAATTGTTTAATTCATTTTCATAAAAAATAAAAGTTATTCAAAAATAAACCATACATTTTCTATTAAATTACTTTTTAATTCTTCCATGCTTTTCAAGTCATGTACATTATAAAATTCTAATTGTTTTGAACTATTTCTTTTGCCTTTAATTCCATGTTATTAATCCCTTTTCAAACAATATTTTAACATCTATATTAACCCAAAGGTTTATATTTTAAAAATCCATCATCAATTATAGCCTCTACCTGATTAGTTTCAAAAAGATATTCAATATAGTATCTTAACATTCTTTCAACAACAATATATTTATTTACTGATTGAATTTTTATATTCCATTCTTTTACTATAACCTTTAATATTTCTTCTAATGTCATTGGAACCCTAATCAAATTTAATAAAGTTGTTGCCCTTCCTGTATAATATTTAATATTTTCTTCTATTAAGTCATCTATATTATCAACAATACCTTTATGAGCGATTACATATTTTTTAGAATGTAAGTTAAATAAATTCTTCTTACTTTTCAAATCTTCTTCAAGGTCATAAGCATAAGGTAATTTTGTTCCTGACATCACTTTAGCTGTTATAAGTGCATCACCTAAATATGCTACATCGTCAGGAGTAATAATAGCTATATGTCCTAGTGTATGTCCAGCAGTAGAGAAAATACCAAATTTAACTCCATTAATATATACACTGTTTTGTTGTTCGTTTATTACAATATCAGTTTCACAAACAAGATGTCCATAATGCTCTTTAACACATGATAGAAAATGTCTATTATAATATTGTTTCAAAGCTTCTGTTGAGCTACAAATATGTGCCGCAAAAGTAGACATTGCAATAATGCAATCATATTTCTTTTTAAAAAAAGAATTATTACCAATATGATCAATATGGCTATGACTATTAATAATCCCTACTACTCTAAAATCGTTGTAATCAAGAAGCGTATTAAGTTCCTCTTGTTCTCCTTCTGCCCATCCAGAATCAAGCATAATAATTTCTTTTTCATTAACTTTGTAAAATGGTATATATGTCATACCTGTATCAATGCAAAAAGTATTTCCTTTAACGTGAATTATCTCATACATTTTCCCACATCCTTACAATCTGGCTATTCAAAAAAGAATTATCTTTATTTTTTTTAAATTCATAGCTTTTTTTTAAATCATGATTTTTTTTATTTATATACATTGTATTCGCCCTACATTCGCCGTAACTATTTTTTCCGAAGTCTATGTATATTGATTTTATTAGTTTTATTTGGCATACATTCGCCCCACATTCGCCGAGGCTAATAAAATCAGATAGTTTTCTTTATTTTATTTTTACCATATCTAACTATAAAATCAATGAAAACTTTAAGTTAAATAAGCATATAAAAAATATTCTAATTCTGCGACAGCTTGTCGCAGAATTTAGTCGACTTAATTTTCTTCAATTTTTATAAGAGTAAGACACTTTATTTTTCTAGAAATTAAATTTTCTCATAAAAATTAATTGTTTAATTCATTTTCATAAAAAATAAAAGTTACTCAAAATGAACCATATATTTTCTATTAAATTGCTTTTCAATTCTTCTTTTAAGTCATAGACATAAGGTAATTTTATTCCTGACATAACTTTATCTGTTATAAGTGCATCATCAAAAGCTGCAAAAGCATTATACCTTTTATCTGATTTAAGAAGTCTTCATCACTAGAGCATTTCCATTTCAAACTTATATTACTAACTTTAAGCTTATTGTCTTAATAGTTTCAATATATAATAAGTACTTCTACCTTGTCCTTCTTTTAACAGAATATCATTTTCAATCATTTTTTCCAGTATCTTCCTTGCTCTAGAATCTTTAACATTCAAAATGCTTTCAACATCTAATTTCTTTATAGTTCTATTACTTAATAAATATTGATAAATCAATTTTTCTTGATTAGTCATAAATTTATTTTCAACATTTTCCAGAGTTTTTCCAGTACTTTCCAGTATTTTTACAGTACTTTCTGCCACCTTATCATTTTCAGTAGTACTATCTCTAAAAAATCTTACACCAATAAAATCTCCTGACTCTTCTATAAAGGGTTCTTTTAATCCGTGGTCAATACATAGTGATTTTATTCTATTTATTCCACTTCCCCATTGTTCTATATAATTCAGTTCCTTAAATACCCTAGCAACCACTCTATTTCTTATTTCAGATTTTCCAGTATATATATCTTCATTGGTTAAACCATTAGGTAGTCC
>JAGOWQ010000050.1 GCA_018060185.1 Leptotrichiaceae bacterium
CAGAAGTGGGAGTAGAGTTTAAATACAAACAACCGATGGCAGTAAAGACTAATTTAGTGGCAAGCTTAGGAGTAGCTTATGAGAATGAGTTAGGAAAAGTAGCAGATGGAGAAAATAAAGCAAGAGTAAGATTTACAGAAGCAGACTACTTTAACATAAGAGGAGAAAAAGAAGATAGAAAAGGAAACTTCAAGGCAGACTTTAAATTAGGGATAGAGAACACAAGATTTGGAGTAACATTTAATGCAGGATATGATACAAAAGGAGAGAACATAAGAGGAGGAATAGGGTTAAGAGTTATTTATTAATAGTAAAAAACAAAATAAAGCTACCTAATTTAAGGTAGCTTTATTTTTTATAAACTAAATAATAGAGATTTGTAAGTTGGTAATTTCCATAATGAAGAATCTGTTACTTTTTCAACTTCATCACAAGGTTTTCTCAATGTTTTTAATCCTAGAATTAATTTACTTGCAGCTAAGTCAGTTTGTTTTGATAAATCTTCTTCAGATTTAACAAGTTCTATATTAGATTCTAAAGATTTTATTTCTTTTCTTATTGTATTAATATTAGTTAGTAAGTTTTTTAGAAGCTCTTCTTGTTCATCAACAAATTCTTTTCCAAATTTTTCTGTTTTATCAATATTATCTGCTAAAATATTTGCGTATTTAATTGCGCTAGGAAGAATATCTTTGTTAGCAATATCAATTAATACTCTAGATTCTATTGTCAATTGAGTTACATATCTTTCAGCATATGCAGAGTAACGAGCTTCTGCTTCTTCTTTTGTAACCATTCCTGTTTCTTTAAACATAGCAATCATTTCAGGTGAGATTAATGATCTTAGTGCTTCATTTGATGAAGTAAGGTTAGTCAATCCTCTTTTTTCAGCTTCTTTTGCCCATTCTTCACTATAACCATTACCGTTAAATATGATTCTACTATGATTTTTATAAGCTTGAGTAATTATTTCTAATACAGTTTTGTCTACATCATTAGAAGCTTCAAGTTTATCTGCATATTCTCCCAATACTTTAGAAACAGCAGCATTTATTGCAGCCGCAGTAGTCGCAGGAGTTGAACTTGATCCAGGCATTCTAAATTCAAATTTATTTCCAGTAAATGCAAACGGTGAAGTTCTATTTCTGTCTCCAGCATCAGCATTTAAAGTTGGAACCCCTTCTATACCTAAATTTAATGCTCCGGCTGAATTAATAGGATTATTTTTACCTAATGCAATATTTTCTAAAATATTTGTTAATTCATCCCCTAAGAAAATAGAAATTATTGCAGGAGGCGCTTCATGTCCACCTAGTCTATGGTCATTAGTAGCAGAAGCAGTAACTGCTCTTAATAGTGGATAATATCTATCTACAGCCTCTATAACAGAAGAGACAAATAATAAAAACTGTTTGTTATTTTTAGGATCTTTTCCAGGTTTAAAAAGATTTTTACCATCATCAGTTCCTAAAGCCCAGTTATTATGTTTACCTGATCCGTTTACTCCAGCAAATGGTTTTTCATGAAGTAATGCAACTAAATCATGTTTTAAAGCAGTTTTTTCAATAGTTTCCATTATAATTTGATTTTGATCAGAAGCTAAATTTGCTCTTGAAAATAAAGGAGCTACTTCAAATTGATTAGGAGCCACTTCATTATGTCTAGTTTTTGAAGGGATTCCTAATTTCCATAATTCAACATCAACATCGCTCATAAAATTAATTACTTTGTCTTTTATTCTACCGAAGTAATGATCGCTTAGCTCTTGACCTTTTGGAGCAGGAGCACCAAATAATGTTCTACCTGTCAAAAGTAAGTCTTCTCTATTTTCAAATAAATCTTTTTTCACTAAAAAATACTCTTGTTCAATACCTAAAGTATTAAATACGTGCTTAGAAGTCGTATTACCTAAAGTTTTAAGTACTCTTAGAGCTTGTTTCCCTAATGAATTCATAGATCTTAATAAAGGTACTTTTTTATCTAATGCTTGCCCGCTAAATGAAATGAAGGCTGTTGGTATATATAATGTAGTACTATTTTTATTTTCTCTTATAAAAGGATATGAACTTGTATCCCAAACTGTATATCCTCTAGCTTCAAATGTACTTCTTAATCCTCCACTAGGAAACGATGATGCATCAGGCTCTCCTTTTATTAAACTATTTCCTGAAAATTTATAAATAACATCTTTATCTCCAGTTGGCTCTAAAAATGAATCGTGTTTTTCAGCAGTTAAGTCAGTTAATGGTTGGAACCAGTGACAGTAATGTGTAGCCCCTCTTTTTGTCGCCCAGTCCTTTATAGCATTTGCAATAACATCTGCAGATTCTTTCGATAATTCAGCTTCCCCAAGTTGCGATGCTTCAAATTCTTTAAATACCTCTTTTGGTACTCTTTTTTTTAAGTTACTCTCAGTGAAAACATTTTCACCAAATACTTTCATAACATTTTCCATAAGTTTTTACCTCTTTTCTTTTATTTTTAAAATTTAGTCTTTTTAGAAAGATAATTTTCTTTCAATGAAATTATTATATAACGAATAGATAACCAAGTCAAGCATAAATTTAATTAATGATTTAGTAATATAAAAGAACATATATCCCTAAAAAAACTGAAAAAAAGCAATTTTATTTGATAATCAAAATAAATTACTTATAAAAATAATGAATTTTACTATAATAGCATAATTATTGTATAATATAATTATCCCAAAAAATATAGGAAAGCTTAATATAGATGAAAGTTAATTCATATAAAGCGTATTTCAAATTGAAATTAATAAAGTAAATTTAGGAGGTAAAATAATTGTTAAAGAATTCTGACAATACAACATTGAAAAAACAAAAGTTGTATGAAAAGTCATTGTATGAGCCATATTTTGAAAAAGATAATTGTGGAATGGGGTTTGTTGCAAGTATAAAAAATGAAAAGTCAAATAAGATAGTACAACAAGGAATACAGGTATTAATTGGATTAGAACATAGAGGGGCAGAAGGGTATGATATAGATTCAGGGGATGGAGCAGGACTACTTTTTGAAATTCCTCATGAATTTTTTGAAGATATATTAGAAAATTTACCTAATAGGGGAGACTATGGAGTAGCAAATATATTTTTTCCTACTATAGATGAAGAATATAATAAAATAAAAAATGTAATAGAAGAAGTAATAAAAGATTCTAAAGATGAGTTTTTATTTTGGAGAGAGGTTCCTATTGTACCAGAAGCTGTCGGAGTTCAAGCAAGAGAATCGCTTCCTAATATATTACAGTTATTTATTAAAAGAGTAAATTCTTCAAAAGATGATTTTGAAAAAAATCTTTATATTTTAAGAAGAAAAATTGAAAATACAGTAAAAAAACTGTCTGATATAGAAGAGAAATTTTATATAACAAAACTTTCTTCTAAAACTATAGTCTATAAAGGACTTGTAAAACCAGATCAAATAGACAAATTTTATTTAGATTTATTATCAGATAAAATTTTGACTTCATATTGTCTAGTACATCAGAGATTTAGCACGAACACTTTCCCTTCATGGAAATTAGCTCATCCATATAGATTTATAGCTCATAATGGAGAAATAAATACAGTAAAGGGAAATATAAATTGGATGAATGCAAGAGAATCAGTTCTATCTTCTCCTAATTTTGATAATATAAAAGAATTATTTCCTATAAATGACTCATCTTGGTCAGATTCTGCTAACTTAGATGCTGCGCTGGAATTATTATTATTTTCAGGAAAAACATTAATAGAAGCTATATCTATATTAGTTCCAGCAGCTTGGGAAAAAGATCCTGATATGTCAGAAGATTTGAAAAATTTTTATGATTATTACTCAGGATTAATGGAACCGTGGGATGGACCTGCTGGTATGATTATGACAGATTCAAGATATTTACTAGCAAAATTAGATAGAAATGGTCTAAGACCTTTGAGATATATAATAACAGAAGATGAAAATATATTGGTAGGTTCTGAAATTGGAACTCTTTCTGTTTCACCAGAAAAAGTAGTGGAAAGCGGGAGAGTAAGTCCTGGAAAAATATTATTGATAGATTTAGAAGAAAAAAGAGTTTTTTCTGAACAAGAAATAGAAAATAAATTATTGAACAATCATAACTATAAAGAATTAATTCAAGACAAAAAAAATATTTCAGAATTAATTGATTCATATAATTATAATAAAAAAATAAAAACATCAGAAGAAACAGAAGAATTATTAAAATTATTCGGGTATTCAAGAGAAGATTTAAGTATTTTAATATCTCCTATGGCAAAAACAGGTACAGAACCAATTGGATCAATGGGAAATGATACAGCACTTTCAATATTTACTGAAAAACCGAAGTTGTTATATAGTTACTTCAAACAATTATTTGCTCAAGTAACAAATCCACCAATAGATCCAATAAGGGAATCGTATGTAATGTCTCTTAGAACTCAAATATTTGGAAAATCAAATATATTAAAGTTTGGAAGAGAAAATGGAGATACACTAACACTTGAGTCACCGATATTAGACAATAAAACATTAGATTTTATTAAAAATTATGAAAAAGATGGAAAAAAGGCATTTATTTTAGATATTACTTTCAAAGAAAATGAAACATTAGAAGAAAAATTAGATAAACTTTTCAAAGAAGCTGAAAATAAAATAGATGAAGGACATAAAATAATTTTATTATCTGATAAAAATACAAAAATTGGAAACATACCGATACCTTCATTACTAGCAGTTGGAGGATTACATCACTACTTAATTAAAAACGGTAAGAGAAGTGAAGTAGATATAATAATTGAAACTGGAGAAGCAAGAGAAGTGATGCATTTTGCATTATTAATAGGATATGGAGCATTGGCTATAAATCCTTATTTAGCATTAGATTCTATAGAATATATGGTAGATAAAAATTTATATATCGAATCAAATTATAAACAAGAATTAAAAAAATTAGAAAAAAATTATATTAAGTCTATAGATAAATCGTTACTTAAAACTATGTCTAAAATGGGTATATCAACTATTGGAAGTTATAGAGGGGCTCAAATATTTGAGGCTGTAGGACTATCAAAAAAATTAGTTGATAAGTATTTTAATGGGACAGTATCAAGAATAGAAGGATTAACTATAGAACAACTTGAAAAAGAAGTAAGAAATAGATATGAGGAAGGTTTAGAATATATAGAACAAGAATTACCTTATTTAATTATAGATGGAGAGTATTCTTGGAAAAGAGAAGGTATAAATAGACTTCTTACACCAGAAGCAATAGGAAAAGTGCAAGATGCGACTAACAGAAATGATTATAAAATATATAAAGAATTTGCTGAAATTGTAAATAATCAAAGTGAGAATATATTAACAATTAGAGGATTATTAAAATTTAAAAAGGGAAATTCTGTACCATTAGAAGAAGTAGAACCTGCTAGTGAAATAATGAAGAGATTTGTTACAGGAGCTATGTCTTATGGTTCAATTTCTAAGGAAGCTCATGAAGCATTAGCAATGGCTCTAAACGAAATAGGAGGAAAATCTAATTCAGGTGAAGGTGGAGAAAATCCTGAAAGATTTAGTGACAATAGGAGAAGTGCAACAAAGCAAATAGCCTCAGGAAGATTTGGAGTTACAACAGATTATCTTGTAAATGCTGATGAATTGCAGATAAAAATGGCTCAAGGAGCAAAGCCAGGTGAAGGTGGTCAATTACCAGGATATAAAGTAGATAAAGAAATTGGAGCTACTAGACATACAACACCAGGAATAGAACTTATTTCACCACCACCACATCATGATATTTATTCTATTGAAGATTTAGCTCAATTAATATATGATTTAAAAAATGTTAATGAAAAAGCAAGAATAAGTGTGAAATTAGTTTCAGAAGCAGGAGTAGGTGTAGTAGCATCAGGAGTTGCAAAGGCAAAATCAGAAATGATATTAATATCAGGGCATGATGGTGGAACAGGAGCATCTCCTCTATCATCAATTAAACATACTGGACTTCCTTGGGAATTAGGACTAGCTGAAACACATCAAATATTAAAAGAGCATAAACTGAGAGACAGAATAAGACTACAAGTGGATGGTAAATTAAAAACAGGTAGAGATATTATAATTGGAGCTTTGCTAGGGGCAGAAGAATTTGGGTTTTCAACAATGCCTTTAGTAATATTAGGATGTGTAATGATGAGAAAATGCCATACTAATATGTGCCCTGTAGGAATTGCTACTCAGTCTGAAGAATTAAGAAAAAAGTTTTTAGGACAATATAAAAATATTATTACATATTTTAATTTTATTTCAGAAGAAGCCAGAGAAATAATGGCTGAAATGGGAGTAAGAAAATTAGATGAAATAATAGGAAATACAGATTTATTAGAAGTAAATAAAAATGTAAAATTAGAAAAATCTAAAAATGTAGACTTGTCTAAAATATTATACATTGATAAAAATAATAAAAGCTCAAATATTAATAAAATAAAGCAAAATTTTAATATGGATAAAATTTTAGATAAAGAATTAATATCTGAAGCTGCTTCTACTTTTGAAAAGGGAGAAAGAACAATTATTAATAAAAAAATATCAAATTACAACAGAAGTTTAGGAGCTATGTTAAGTGGTGAAGTAGCAAGAAAATTTGGTGGATATGTATTAGAAGATGATACAATAACACTTAATTTAGAAGGAATAGGTGGACAAAGCTTTGGAGTTTTTGGAGCAAAAGGAATAACTTATAATTTAACAGGTCAGTCAAATGATTATATTGGAAAAGGATTATTTGGAGCTAAAATAATCATAAAAAAACCTGAAGTTTCAAAATACAATTCAAATAAAAATGTTATAGGTGGAAATGCAATATTATACGGAGCAATAAAAGGACAGCTTTATTTAAACGGGATTGTAGGGGAAAGATTTTGTGTAAGAAATTCGGGAGCGATAGCAGTAGTTGAAGGTGTAGGAGATCATGGATGTGAATATATGACAGGAGGAAGAGCGGTTATTTTAGGAAATACTGGTAAAAATTTTTCTGCTGGAATGAGTGGTGGAGTTGCTTATGTTTATGATGAAAATAACACTTTTGAGTCTAAGATGAATAAAGAAATGGCAGAGTTATTTGAATTAACTGAAAGATATGAAAATGATTTAAAGAAATATATAGAAGATCATTATAAATATACAAAAAGTAGTATAGCAGAAAAAATATTAAAAAATTGGATTGATGAAAAACAGAAATTTAAAGTTATAATAGCTCCAGAATATAGAAAATTATTAGAAAGAGGGGAGGCAAATTAATGGGGAAATCAGGTGGATTTTTAGAAGAAAAGAGAGTTGAAAAAAAACTGAGAGATGTTGAAGACAGGATAAAAGATTTTAAAGAAATAGATATTAATCAAGATGATAATTATATAAAATCCCAAGCTTCAAGATGTATGGACTGTGGAGTACCTTTTTGTCATATGGCGTGCCCTTTGGGAAATAATTGCCCTGAATGGGAAGATTTGGTATACAAAGGAGAATGGAAAATAGCATTAGATTTACTACAAGCAACCAATCCTTTTCCTGAATTTACGGGTAAGATTTGTCCTGCCCCTTGTGAAGGAAGTTGTACTTTAGGATTAAATGACAAATCGGTTACAATTAAAAATATTGAACTGGCTATAGTCGAAAAAGGATGGGAAAAAGGATGGATAATCCCAAAGAAACCTAGAAAAAGATACAATAAAAAGATTGCAGTAATTGGTGGAGGACCTGCAGGACTTTCAGCAGCGATAAATTTAAATAGATATGGATATAATGTTGTTTTATTTGAAAGGGATGAAAAAGCAGGAGGATTACTTACTTTTGGGATACCAGATTTTAAAATTGATAAGAAAATGATAGATCGTAGAGTGAAACAAATGGAAGATGAAGGAATTAGTTTTGTATTTAATACTGAAGTTGGAAAAGATATCACTGTCAAAGAGTTGGAAGATAATTATGATGCTATAGTTTTAGCTTGTGGATCAAAAAAACCAAGAGATTTATCAATAAAAGGAAGAGAAGCAAAAGGAGTTTATTTTGCAATGGACTTTTTAACTCAGCAAAATAGAAAAAACAATAATATCCCTTTATATGATAAAGAAATAATTACTACAGGAAAAGATGTATTAGTAATAGGAGGGGGAGACACTGGAGCTGATTGTGTCGGGACATCGTTAAGACAAGGTGCTAAAAGTGTAATTCAAGTGGAAATTTTAGATAAACCGTCAGAAAATAGAGTTAATACAAATCCATGGCCTCAGTATCCATTAATTTTAAAAACTTCAACATCACATAAAGAAGCAAATTATAAATATGGAAATGATCCTAGAGAGTGGAATGTAACTACAAAAGAATTTATAAAAGATGAAAATGATAATTTAACAGGGGTAAAAATAGCTAAAGTTGAAAGTTATAAAGATGGAAATGGAAAAATAAATTTTAGAGAAATCGAAGGAACCGAAGAAATTATTAAAGCTGATTTGGTATTTCTTTCCATAGGATTTTTACATCCTTACCATGAAGGATTATTAAATGATTCAGAAGTAAAATTAGATGGAATGGGAAATGTAGATGCATCAATGATAGATTATAAAACAAATAAAGAAAAATATTTTGCTGCAGGAGATGTAAGAAGAGGTCAATCTCTTGTAGTTTGGGCAATAAGAGAAGGAAGAGACGTATCTAAATCAGTGCATAATTTTTTGAAAAATAAATAATTGATTTGTTTAGGTGATAAAATAAAAGATAAAAAAAAGGCTGCTTAAAATTAAACAGCCTTTTTATTTTATAATAGAACTATATTAGATGCTTGATCTCCTTTAGGTCCTCTTGTAATATTGAAACTAACTTTTTCTCCTTCATTAAGAGTTTTAAATCCGTCTGTTTCAATTT
>JAGOWQ010000051.1 GCA_018060185.1 Leptotrichiaceae bacterium
CTCCGAATCCCATTGTACCTGCTCCACCTGAAGTCACTATTGAATCAGGATTTTGATAAGTCATATATTGAGCACTCCACATTTGATGCTGTCCAACATCAGTTACTATTATAGCTTCTCCTTTTAATATATCATTTAATTCTTTTAAAACTTCCTGTGGAAGAAGTCTATCATTTCCAACTTCTCTATGACCTAAAGGATACTCCTTTTTCCATTCTTTTACTTTTTTTATCCATTCTACATTTTCTTTTTCTTTTATTTCTTTATTTATTTCTGATAGTACATTTTTCAAATCTCCAACTATAGGTACGTCTACTTTTTTATTTTTATCTATTTCTGCAGGATCTATATCAATATGGATAATTTTAGCCTTTTTGCAAAATTTATTAGGATCCCCTGTTATTCTATCATCAAATCTTATTCCTGCCGCTATTATCAAATCTGCTTCATCTATAGCATAATTTGCTGAAACTGTTCCGTGCATCCCTAGCATTCCCAGAGATAATTCGTGCCTTCCTGGAAATGAACCTAATCCTAGTAATGTCATCGCAACTGGTGTATTTGTTTTTTCTACAAATTCAAATAATTCTTTTGAGGCTTTTGCCTTTAAAACTCCTGCACCAGCTATTACTAATGGTTTTTTAGCATTTTTTATGAGTTCTAACGACCTTTTAATTTGACCTTGATGCCCTACATATGTTGGATCATATCCTTCTAAAACTATTTTCTTATTATATAATTTATCAAATTCATCATAAGATATTTCCTGCAATTGAATATCATTAGGTATATCCACTAGTACAGGTCCTGGTCTTCCAGTCGATGCTATAAAATATGCTTCTTTTATTATTCTTGGTATTTCTTTTATGTCTTGAACTAAATAATTCATTTTTGTTATTGGAACCGTTATCCCAACTATATCTGTTTCCTGAAATGCATCTTTTCCAAGCAAATTACTTTTTACTTGCCCAGTTATTGCTAACATAGGGACAGAATCCATATGTGCAGTCATTATTCCTGTAACCAAATTTGTTGCTCCAGGGCCTGAAGTTGCCAAGCAAACCCCAACTTTTCCTGAAACCCTTGCATATCCATCAGCTTCGTGTGCTGCTCCTTGTTCATGCCTTGCAAAATAATGAATAATTTTATCAAAACTATAAATTTCATCATATATAGGTATAACTGCTCCGCCTGGATATCCAAATAAATCTGTTACTCCGAGCCTGTGTAAACACTCTAGTATCATTCTCGCTCCATTTATCATTTCGCTACTCATTTTTTAGCCACCTTTCCTATATTTTATTCTCCTACTATTTCCTGTGAATTGAGTCTTTCTATTATATATCCTTTTTCTTTAAAGTTTTTAATTATTTTTTTTATATGATCTTCTCCGTTAGTTTCAACTGTTACTTGTAATTCAACTTCATGAAATCTGTTTAAATTTTTAAATTGATTGTGCTCTAGTCTTATTACATTAGCATTTTGTGCTGAAAGAATTTTAGATACTGTTACTAATTGACCTGGTTTATCGGGTAAATCTACAGAAAATGTAAATATTCTCCCTCTTTCTATTAATCCTTTATTTATCATTGAAGAAATAGTCAATACATCTATATTTCCACCACTTAATATAGAAATTATTTTTTTCCCTTTAACATCTAATTTCTTTAATCCTGCTACTGATAAAATCCCTGAATTTTCAGCTATAATCTTATGTTTTTCAACTAATAAAAGAAAAGCTTCCATTAACTCATAATCAGACACTGTAACTATATCATCTACATATTTTTTTATATATTCAAACGGAGTATCTCCTATTCTTTTAACAGCTGTTCCGTCAGCAATTGTGTTTGCTTCTTCTAATTCTACTACACGACCATTTTTTAATGCCTCTATAGCGCTAGCTGCACCTTCTGGTTCTACTCCTATTATTTTTATTTGAGGATTCTTTAATTTTGAAGCTGCAGCTATACCTGAAATAAGACCTCCTCCTCCAACAGGTACCAATATTATATCAGCATCTGGTACTTCTTCTAAAACTTCCAAGGCGATAGTTCCTTGACCTTCTATCACGTCCTCATCATCAAATGGATGAATAAAAGTATACCCTTTTTCTTTTTGTAGTTCTCTAGCATGGACATAAGCATCATCAAAAACATCTCCAAATAAAATTACTTCTGCTCCGTATCTTTTTGTCGCTTCAATTTTTATTAACGGAGTGTGCTTAGGCATTACTATAATTGCTTTTATTCCTAATTTTTGAGCCCCAAAAGCGACTCCTTGAGCATGATTTCCTGCCGAAGCAGCAATTACTCCCTTTGTTTTCTCCTCTTCTGTTAACTTTGCTATTTTATTGTACGCCCCTCTAATTTTAAATGATCCTGTTTTTTGTAGATTTTCTGGTTTTATGTATACATCATTTCCAGATTCATCTGAAAATACATTACTATGAATTAATTTAGTTTTTTCTATTACTGTCCCAAGTCTTTCTCTTGCTTCTATAAAATCATATAATTTGTGCATTTTATTCCACCTTCTAATTTTTTTATCAGCTTTTTTTATAAAAAACAGAAAAATTTTTATTAATCAAGAATTTCTATTGCTCCTTCAGCTGCAGAAGATACATGCATTGCATATTTTTTCAAATAACCTCCTACAGTAATCTTGTAAGGTTCTAATTTTGATTTTCTTTCTTCTATTTCTTCATCAGATAGTTTTACATTTATTTTTCTATTAGGAATATCTATTTCTACCGTATCTCCATCTTGAACTATTGCTATTGTTCCTCCTTGAGCAGCTTCAGGAGACACGTGACCTATTGAAGCTCCCCTAGTTGCTCCAGAAAATCTTCCATCTGTAATTAATGCCACGTCTTTATCTAATCCCATTCCAGCAATCATAGCCGTTGGAGACAACATCTCTCTCATTCCAGGTCCACCTTTAGGCCCTTCGTATCTTATAATTACAACATCTCCCGCAACTATTTTGCCACCTAAAATAGCTTCAACAGCATCTTCTTCATTATTAAATACTTTAGCAGGACCAGAATGAACAAGCATTTCTTTAGCAACTGCTCCTTCTTTTACTACACATCCGTCTTGAGCTAAATTTCCTTTTAATACCGCTATTCCTCCTGTGCTGTAAGCTGGTTTATTCCATGGTTTAATTACATCATCATCATTTATATAAGCTTCCTTAACCAACTCTTCTTGTGTCTGAAGTGCCACTGTTTTTTGGTTTCCATGTAATCTTCCATTTTCATGCATCCTCTTCATTACACCTGTAACACCACCTGCTCTATATAAATCTTCTATAAAATATTCCCCTGAAGGTGATAACTTACATAACTGTGGCGTTTTTTGTGCTATATCGTTAAAATCATCCAATGTTAACTTTATTCCTGCTTCATGAGCTATTGCAGGTAAGTGAAGTGCCGTATTTGAAGAACCTCCAAGCGCCATATCTACAGCCACTGCATTTTCAAAAGCTTCTTTAGTCATGATATCTTTTGGTTTTAAATCAGCATTTAAAACTTCCATTATTTGCATACCTGCTTTTTTTGCTAGTCTTAATCTTTCTGAAAATACTGCTGGAACTGTACCATTTCCAGGCAATCCCATTCCCAAAGCCTCTGTCAAACAATTCATTGTATTTGCCGTATACATTCCTGAACAAGAACCACAAGTAGGACATGCCAAATCTTCGACCATATTTAACTCTTTTTTAGTTATAAGTCCAGAATTATACTGGCCTACAGCTTCAAATACATTACTTAATCCTACTTTTTTACCTTTGTAAACCCCTGCAAGCATTGCTCCTCCACTTATAAATAATGAAGGTATATTTAATCTTGCTGCTGCTATTAGCATCCCAGGAACTACTTTATCGCAATTGGGTATAAATACTATTGCGTCAAATGGTGTAGCCATTGCTGTCGCTTCTATTGAATCTGCAATTATATTTCTTGTTACAAGTGAATATTTCATTCCTATATGGTTCATAGCTAGTCCATCACAGATACCTATCGTATTAAACTCCATAGGTACTCCTCCAGAATTTCTTATCCCATCTTTAACTGCTTGAACTAATGTTTTTAAATGTACATGGCCAGGGATTATTTCATTAAATGAATTTGCTATTCCAATTATCGGTTTATCCATTTCCTCATTTACAAATCCCAATCCTTTTAATAATGATCTGTGTGGTGCTCTTGCTGCTCCTTTAGTTAAATTACTACTCCTTGACATTGATTTTTCACTCTCCTTATTTATTTTCCACCATCTATTTAAAATTTTTTTAATTATTAGATATTATTATATCATAATTTTATTCTTAAATATACTATAAAAGGCGATCCCAATATACGAATCGCCTAAAAATTTATTTTCAGAATTTTATTCTAAATTTATAATTTTATTCTTAATAATTAATTTATACACTTTATAATAGACATTGTTATTATATTAATAAAAAAATAGTTAATAACAGTTTTTATAACTCTTTACTACATGCATAAAAAAATCACTTTTTTCAATTTTTAAGGCTGATTTCTCTATTTTTTTGTTATATTCTACTAAGAGAATATTTAAAAGCAGTAGTAATATGACTAAAACTATTAATAACAACATTCTTCCTCCTATATTTTCACTTATAAAGTTTTTACTTGAATCCATTCTATCAAAAATAATCATTTATGTAAAATATAGTATTTTAATTTTTGCTATATATTTTATAAATATATAAAAAACAGTCTAATTATTAAAATAATTAAGACTGCCTTTTGAATTTATTAATTTTTTGAAATAATTAGCTTTGTTTTGCTACTATTTTAATTTCTACTCTTCTATTTTGAGCTCTTCCAGACGCTGTTGAATTAGAAGCAATTGGTTGAGTACTTCCATATCCTACTGAAGTTATTCTTGAACCAGAAACTCCTTTTCCTACTAAATATGCCTTTACAGATTTAGCTCTATTTTCAGACAAAGGATTATTGATAGAATCTGAACCTGTACTATCAGTATGCCCTGATACTATTATATCAGAGTCTTTGTATTCTTTTAACACAGTGGCAACATCATTTAATCTATTTTGAAATACTGATTTTATAGTACTACTATTTGTATCAAATGTAATATTTTCTGGTGCAGTTATTTTTATTTCTCCTTCACCTGTTCTTTCTACTTCTACTCCTGTTCCATCTAGTTTGTCTTTTAATGCTTTTTCTTGTCTATCAAAAATATTTCCTATTACAGCTCCTACTGCTGCTCCTCCTGCCGTTCCTATTAATGTTCCTTTTGTATCTTTTCCTATTACTTGACCTAATACAGCCCCAGCCGCAGCACCTACACCTGCTCCAATACCTGTTTTACTTACTTTTTTTGTTCCATCTGATGCAGTCGTACACGATACTATCATCACTACACTTAACATAATCGTTACTAATATTTTTTTCATTTTCCCTCCTAATTTTTATATTCGATTCAGTATATAATACGACATTGTCTTTTTTATGTGTTTTAACTTTTTTTTTTATTTGTATAAATTTTTTGAAAATAATGTTATAATAGTCTCATAAATATTTAATGGAGTTATTATGAAAATATATATTGCACCAATGTCTGGCTTTACAGACTATTCCTATAGGAAAATTTTAGAAAAGTTTAATCCCAATTTATTATTTGCAGAAATGGTTAACTCCCATTTAATAAAAATTGGTGATACAAAAACTATAAATTTACTAAAATCTGATAATTTTGACAATATAGGAATTCAAGTTTTCGGGAGTAACACTGAAGACATTATTTATTCTTTTTTAAAATTAGAAGATATGGGTTTTAAAAATATTAATTTGAATATGGGTTGCCCTCAACCTAAAATAATAAAAAATGGTTCTGGAGCTGCTCTTTTACCAGATATTGATTTTATTAAAAATTTAATTTGTGAGTTAAAAGAAAAAGTAAATTTTAATACAAAAATTTCTATAAAAATACGTTTAGGATATAAAAAATTTAATTCCCCTGAAATTTATGTAAAAATGGCTGACGACTTTAATCTTGATTTTATTTGTGTCCATGGGAGAACTCAAGAACAATTTTATGGTGGTTTTTCCGATTGGGATAAAATATCAAATCTTAGTAAAATTAACAGAAATATTAATTTTATCGGAAATGGAGATCTATTTTCTGCTGAAGACATAAAAAATAAAATAAAATTTTCGAATCTTGATGGAATTATGCTTGCTCGTGGAATTATAGGAAATCCATGGCTTATAACTCAAACTAAAGAAATATTAAATTATGGAGTTGTGAAAACAAATCCAAATTTTTATGATATAAAATCTACTCTTATAGAACATTTTAACTTACTTATAGAAAATAAAGGAAAAATAACTGCTTCACTGGAAATAAATAAATTTATAAAACCTTATTTTAAAAATTTAAACGACTATGATTTAGAGAATAAATTAAGTGAAATAATAATTGAAAAAGATGCAAATAAAAAAATGAAAGAATTATTTCATATTTAGAAATTCTTTCATTTTTATTATGAACATACAATTAAATATAGACAGGTGCCCCTGGTCCTATAGGCAACCCAAGTGTTAACCAAACTATCATCAATAATGTCCATCCGATTAAGAATAATATAGAATAAGGTAACATCATAGAAATTAATGTTCCTAGTTTTATATCCTCATCATATTGTTTCGCAAAAGCTATTATTATAGCAAAATATGTCATTAAAGGTGTTATAATATTTGTTGTTGAATCTCCTATTCTATAAGCTAATTGAGTTAACTCTGGAGAATAACCTAATCTCATAAACATAGGTACAAATACTGGCGCCATAATAGCCCACTTAGCTGAAGCTGATCCCATAAATAAGTTAATAAACGCTGAAACTAGTATAAATCCTATCAATAAAGGGATCCCTTTTATGCCCATTCCTTCTAAAAAATCTGCCCCTTTTACCGCTAAAACTATTCCTAAATTTGTTTTTGAAAAATATGCTACAAATTGTGCAGAAACAAATATTAAAGCCAACAAACTTCCCATTGTTGACATTGCTTTTGTAACATACTTAACAGCATCGTCATCATTTTTTATTGTTTTAGCTACAATCCCATATGCCAATCCTGGTATAAAAAATGCTAAAGCGATAATAGGAACTAACCCATCTAAGAAAGCAGATTTTACCATTAAAGAACCTGTTTCAGGATTTCTTAAAATAGCATTTGATGGGACTGTTAAAAATAACATTATTCCTAAATATACAAGCAATGATATTCCTGCTGCTTTTAATCCTCTATTTTGTTCAGCTGTAATTTCTTCAATTGATACTTCTTTTCCACCTTTATACTTTCCTAATCTTGGTTCAATTATTTTCTCAGTAATATATGTACCAGAAAGAGTTATAACTACTGTTGAAACTATCATAAAATACCAGTTAGCTGTAGGTGCAACATTATAACCAGGTTGTAAAATATTTGCTGCTTGGGTAGAAATACCTCCTAATAATGGATCTACAGTTCCAACTAATAAGTTAGCACTAAATCCTCCTGATACTCCTGCAAAAACTGCTGCTATACCTGCCAAAGGATGTCTTTTTAAATTTAAAAATATTACTCCTCCTAGAGGAATTAATACAACATATCCAACATCTGATGCAACATTTGACATTACACCTAAAAATACTAACATCATTGTTATGTATCTTTTAGGTGTACTAGAAACTGATTTTCTCAATACGACATCTACCAGTCCTGCACCTTCTGCTAAACCCACTCCTAACATAGAAATAAGTGTTGTTCCTAACGGTGGATAATTTTTAAAATTTTCTACCATTGAAGAAAAAATATACCTTACACCTTCTGAATTCATTAAACTAATTATTGCAGCATCTTTTTTCAATGTTTCAACAATGCCTGCTTCTGTTCTATTAGTCACATCATAAGAAACTGAAATACCCATTTTATTAAGAAAATAAGAAAGTATCACAATTACAAATGATAATATAACAAATAATGTCAGCGGGTTTGGTAATTTATTCCCAATTTTTTCTACAAAATCCAAAAATTTCTGAAAAAATGATTTTTTTACTTTTTTTACTTCACTCATATGTTCCTCCTTAAAAAATTAAAATTTGTCAAGTGTTTATATTACTCTTCTATTATTTTCAACTGTTCTATAGTTAAAATACTTCTCATTTTTTCATTTCTTATATTTTTAGCCTTTTCATATTCAGTTATATATTTTTCTGTTGGAAGAGAAGATATTTCAATATTATTTATATATCTTTGAAAATTTCTTTCATACCTTAAAATTTCTGATTTTTGTTCATTAGTTAAATTTAAATTATCTATAAGATTTTTAATTTTATCATTTTTTTGTTCAAAAGCTAATTTTTGACTATTTATAAATATATTAAAGGATTGTAACTGGTTTTCCGACAATACTTTAGATATTTCTTCATATCTTTTAGACTCAATTTTTCCTAATTCAATTTTTTTATTTTCAAATTTTATGAGTCTATCCTCGATTTTTTCAGCTTTTTTTTGATACGTTTCGAGTATTTTTTCTAATCTTTTTTTCTGTTTTAAAGTAGCGTTAATCTCTTTATATAATTCTTCTTTAGATACTTTTATTGTGTACACTTTTTCATAATAATCTTCATACGAAAAAGAAATAATTTTTAATCCTAACATCATCACTAATAAAATTATCTTATTTTTTATTTTTTTCATTCTAACCTTCTTTCCTTTATTACAAATTATTTTGATGTATTATAATTTGGAGATTCTTTTGTTATTATTACATCATGAGGATGACTTTCGGCTAGTCCAGCTCCTGTTATTTTTACAAACTTACCTTTTATTTTCAATTCTTCTATTGTTGAAGTTCCACAATAACCCATACC
>JAGOWQ010000090.1 GCA_018060185.1 Leptotrichiaceae bacterium
CTTTTGTAGTTAGCCCTACTAAAAATATTTTTAAAGATTTTAGTACGGGTATTGGCGGTAATGTTATTTCATTTTATATGAAAATAAATAATTTAACATTTGTCGAAGCTTTAGAAGAATTAGCAAGAAAATACGATATAAACATTAAAAAGCTAAACACTAATAAAGAAAAAGCAAATAAAAATAGTAAATATTATGAAATAATGAGAGAAGCGCAATCATATTTTTCGGTATCTATTAATAATTCAGAAGAAGCATTAAAATATATGAATAATAGGGACTTTTCTATAGAAGACATTAGAAAGTTTGAAATAGGTTTCTCGCTTAATAAATGGGATGGATTACTGAATTACCTCAACGAAAAAAAATATGATACCAATGACTTAATAGAACTAGGATTAGTTAGAAAAAATGAAAATGGAAATATATTTGATTATTATAGAAATAGAATAATATTTCCTATATATAACGATTCAATGAAATTAGTTGGATTTGGAGGGAGAACTATTGAAAAAGACAGTAGCATTCCTAAATATGTAAACTCTCCAGATTCTAAAATTTTTAAAAAAGGAAAAGAACTTTTTGGACTATATAATAAAGGTGAAAATATAAGAAAAAAAGGGCTTGCAATACTAATGGAAGGGTATCTTGACGTTCTTACTGCACATAAGTATGGATTTAATAATTCTATAGCTAGTTTAGGAACATCTTTTACTAATGAACAAGCAGAATTATTAAAAAAATATACTCAAAATGTAATAATAGCATATGATAATGATGATGCAGGAACAGAAGCTATTATAAAAGTAGCTAATATATTAAAAAGAAATGATTTTAATATAAGATGTTTGACAATAGAAAACGAAGTAAAAGATCCTGATGAATATTTAAGAAAATACGGTAGAAAAAAATTTTTAGAAATCTTGAAGACTTCTAAAAATATATTTGAATTTTTATATGATTATTTTTCTAAAAATTTAAATTTAAATGAAATATTAGGGAAAAGAGAATTAATAAGTAGATTTAAAGATTTTTTTGCTAGTATTCAAAATAGAACAGAGATGAATTTATACATACAAAAATTATCTGTAGAATTAAATATTGATAAAGATGTTTTAATTGAAGAATTTGTAAGAAAAGAAAGTAAAAATAATAGAAGATTTACTAAAAAGAATGTATACAAAGAAAAAGTTATTTCTAAATTACCTAAAGAAGAAAAATATAATGATTTAGAAAAAGATACATTAAAGTATATATTGAAATATAAAAGTTCTAAGTCTAGTAAATATGAGAATCATTGTAAAAATTTAGAAAATAAGCAGTTTAATAATATCATATATGGGGAAATTATAGAAAAATTAAAAGATATTAAATTTGATATTATTAAAATAGATAATTTAACGTTAGAAGAGGAAGAAAAAGAAATAATTACTACACTAAAATTACAATCAGAAATTGACATACAAGACGAAGAAAAGCAATACAAAGATATTTTTGTAGGGTGGTTTTTAAGGGAAATTGAGTTAATGCGAGAAATTATCGATAAAAAAGATGAAGTATACATAAAATTACAATGGTTAAAATCCGAGTTAAAAATAATTCATAACATTAATGAAATTGAAGAAATGTATAACCAATTTATGTTGATAAGGAGATCAGAAAATGTCTGAAAAAAAAGATTTAAAAAATAGTCTCGCAAATTTAATAAAACAGGCAAGAGAAGAGAAAGTAGTCAGTTACGAAGAAATTAATTTAATATTGTCTAGGGATTTTTCTACTGAAAAAATTGATCAATTAATCAGAAAATTACAATATGATGGAGTTCAAATAGTAGATACTTTAAAAGACAAAGAGCTTTTACTAAAGGTTCCAGAATCAACTGAAGATATTGAAAAAATGGAAACATCTGATTTTGAAGATCCAATTGAAGAATTTATAGAAAGTGAAATAGATGAATCAGAAGTTGATAAGTTGTTACAAGCTGATTTGCTTAAAATGGCAGAAAGTATGGGTGTAGATGAGCCTATAAAAATGTACTTAAGAGAGATAGGTCAAATTCCTTTGCTTAGTTATGACGAGGAAATAGAATATGCACAAAAAGTTTTAAATGGTGATGAAGAAGCTAAACAAAAGCTTATTGAAGCCAATTTAAGGTTAGTAGTAAGTATAGCTAAAAAACACACAAATAGAGGATTAAAAATGCTAGATTTAATTCAAGAAGGAAATATGGGATTAATGAAAGCAGTGGAAAAATTTGAATATGAGAAAGGATTTAAATTTTCAACTTATGCTACTTGGTGGATAAGACAAGCTATTACTAGAGCTATAGCGGATCAAGGGAGAACAATAAGAATACCAGTTCACATGATAGAAACTATAAATAAAATAAAAAAAGAAAGTAGAATAATTTTACAAGAAACAGGAAAAGAACCAACAGCAGAAGAATTATCAAAAAAACTTGAGATACCTGTAGACAAAGTAAAAAATATTCTTGAAATGAATCAAGATCCCATTTCGTTAGAGACACCAGTTGGAAGTGAAGAAGACAGTGAATTGGGTGATTTTGTTGAAGATGATAAATTTTTAAATCCATATGATGCAACAACAAGAGTATTATTAAAAGAACAATTAGATGAAATATTAAAAACTCTTAACGAGAGAGAAGAGATGGTTT
>JAGOWQ010000091.1 GCA_018060185.1 Leptotrichiaceae bacterium
TCTTCTCTCCCTACTAATTTACTCTTTAAATCTTCTACTTCTACTTCTAGTTGACCTTTTTCAGATATAAATTCTCTTTTTCTTTGGGCTTCCATTTCAAGTAACTGATCATATTTTGCTTCTATAGTATCCAAATTTGTTGCTATATTATTTCTTACCGTAGCAGAATAACCCATCGATGAAACAAAAAGTAATATACTTAGTAATAAAATTAATTTTTTTTCCATTATTCTCTCCTTCTCTTTCTTTTATATTTTATTGTTTTTCTATTAGATTGACGTATAATGATAGCACATTTTTAAATAATTTTCTATATTTTTGTTATACTTTTTTAATTTAATATATTTTTATAACTAATGTATATTATAAGCAATTTTTTTAAAAAACTTTTTCCATTTTCTGGGTATTTCACGTTAAAATAATCAGCTACTGCTACACCAATATCAGACATTATTTCTAAAATTACTATATTTATATTTTGTAACCCTTTTTTATATATTAATACTGGTACCTTTTCTCTTGTATGTTGACTATGACCTGCTAAATCTGTCTCCAAATTATCACCTATTGCCACACAGTCGTCTACCAATAAATGTTTTAATTTATCTCCAACTTTTTCAACTTTATATCCTTTATTCAATAAGGATTCATAAATGATGTCAATATAATAACTAAAGGGCTTTATTAATGCTTTTTAAGGAATTGTTCACATTATTTCCTGATGACCAATAAAAGTATCACCTCCATAATGCATAAGTTTAGAAACTCCGTATACAGATTCTGGATTTTTTTCATTAAACCATAATCTTCTCCTAAAGCATTCATTATTCCTAATTTTTCAAGATTTTACAATTTTAAATTGAGTACTCAATTATATGCTTACAAGTATTCGCACCTAAATCTTGTGGTCTTAGCTCAAATACACCACCCATATATCCAACTCCGTAGCTATGTAATATAACTAACACAAATCTTCCTTTTTTCATTTTATGCCTCATATAACTGAATTGTTCTTTATTCTAAAGATGTATACATCCCTATTATTTTAGGAGAATTTTTTTGTATTACTTCCACTAATACTACTGTAGATCTTGTAACAAACATTTGTGTTCTAAAACATCTAACTAATGTATCTCCTATATTTTCTTCTTTTTAAAGTTCAAAATAGTAATCTATATTATTTGAATTCATTTAATTTACACAAGCCTTATGACATTCACTCATATTCCCCCCTATCAAAGCATTATTTAAATTACCACGTGGGTAATATCCACCGTCAAAAAAATATCCTTTTTTCATAAAGTTATGTGGAATTTCTGAAACATATATCTTGATATTCCTTCTATATTTTCTACAGACATAATTGAAGGTAAATTTATTTGCTCAACATTTGTATTGAAATCTTTCTTTAAAATTTCTTTAACTTTAAAAATACTTTCTATATTTTTTGTGGAAAATATTTTTCTTTTATTTCGTCTAAATTTCCAACAATTCCATTTACAATTTTACTTCTTTTAAATTAGGAGATTTTAATAACACGTGCTTCGATAAGTAACTTCTTTCTCCTAGTTTTAATGCAATTTCTATATCATCATATTTATTATTTAATAAATTAAAAGATAATTTTGAAATTACTTCAAAATCAAAAACTCCTGTTCTTTACTAATCCTTCATATTTTTTAGAATAAGGTAGAGGCATAACTCCTATTAAATATTCAAAGTCGCTTTCTTCCAATAATTTATCATTATCTATACACTCTATATAAGAACCTAGGACACCTCTTTTATTGCATTTAATAATACTTTCATTCTGAAAATCTGTAAATACTTTTTGTATCATACCAACTGATATCTTATATTTTTTTGATAATTCAAGCATAGGAGGAATTTTTTCTCCTATCTCTAAAAAAACTAATTCTCTTGCTAGATATAACCTTACTTGCTTATTTTTATACATTTTTTCTATTTTTTTACTATTCATGTAACCACCTATTTGTATAATATTTATATTTCATTTAAAATTATTTTCATTTTTTTGAAAATTTATAATAAATTATACCTCAATATTATAAAAAAAGAAATGTATATTAATATTTTAATTACAATATAAAAAATTTATTACAAATATTGCTATTGACAAATGCTAAAAATATGGTATAAATCTATTGGAACAAAAATTCATTTTTTAGACAAAAAAAGGAGCAAAAATGAAAAATAATAATATCATATCAATTTTGAAAAAGAAACTTGTAGTCTCATGCCAAGCTTTAGAAGACGAACCTTTGCACAGCCCTTTTATAATGGGGAGAATGGCAGTTGCTGCAAAAGAAGGAGGAGCGTGTGGAATAAGAGCTAATTCAGTTAATGATATAATTGAAATAAAAAAGAATGTAAACATTCCTGTAATAGGAATAATAAAAAATGAATACTTAAATTCAGATATTTATATAACGCCTACATTAAAAGAAATAGACGACCTTATGGAAGTTGGAGTCGATATAATAGCTATAGATGCAACATCGAGAATTCGTCCTAATGGACTACCATTAAATGATTTTTTCAAAAAAATTAAAGAAAAATATCCAACTCAAATTTTTATGG
>JAGOWQ010000052.1 GCA_018060185.1 Leptotrichiaceae bacterium
TACCAGGTTCTTTAAGACCATTAAATAATTAACAAAAAAGCCAAATCCTTAACGTACAGGTTTTTGGCTTTTTTAGATGAAAATATAGCTTAGCGTACAAAATTTCCGAAATGTTGGCGGTACCCCAGTAAGGAAGAAAACTATAAAGTAGTTTATTACGATTCCTGGAAGTATTCAAATGATTCTTTTAGAAGGACTTTTTTATATCAACTAAGCAAAGATTTAGGCTTAAGTACAAAAAATTTAGACAAAAAATTTTATAATGATATATTTAGAAAACCTAGTATAGTTATAAAAATAGTAGTAAAATTTTTAATCTTATTTTTTCTTGCTTTTTTTATATGGAATTTTTTCCCAGATGATCTTTTTACAAAAAACGTAACTCTTGGCATCTCTATTTTATCACTTACTGTGGTATTTGGTAATGAGTTTATTGAAATTCCTTTGTTAAATTTGGTAAAATTTTTTACTTCCTTTTTTTTGAAAGAAGAAGAGGGATATATTAAAGAAAAAAGTTTATTTTCTCCAGAACAATTTGAAACAGTTTTTAATGATATTCTTTCTAATAAAAACTTAAAAATAAAAAAGGATGGTAGGAGTGAAGATAAAAAAATTATCATTACTATTGATAATATTGATCGTTGCTCTGGAGAACAAGCTTACGAATTAATAACAAATACTAAAAATTTTCTTAGTAAAAACCCAAATATTATTTATATTATCCCAGTAGACAGTGAAGCTCTTGAAAATCACATAAAACGTACTAAAGCTATTAATATTGGTGAAGAAAAAGAATTTTTAAGAAAATTTTTTAATGTTATTATTAGAATTAAAAATCTCAAAAATGGAGAAATATTTAAATTAATACAGAAGTTGAATGAAAACTATCAATTAAATCTTTCTAATGACACAATTAGTGTAATTGCAGAAGCATTTTCAGATAATCCACGTAGAATAATTCAGTTTCTTAATAATTTAAATGCTGAACTATTTTTATATGACGAAAGTTTCAGAATTAAAAAACAAGCTTTCATTTGTAAGTTATTAGTTTTAAGAGAAGAATGGAATTATTTTTTTCGTGAACTTGAAAAAACATCTACAATGTTAGATCCTGTTGTATATAATGCATATTTTGAAAATAGTAAAAATGATAATGTGAAATTAGGAGTCTTTACGCAAAATACAAATAATGATAATTTAAAATTAGAAACTTTCATGAAAAATACGAATTATATCACTATAAATTATGATTTAAAAGTATTTTATAAAGTCGTATCTAATACACCATTAGAAAAAATTATAAGTGAAGAACTAAAAGAAATAATTGCTAACAAAGATAGAAATGAAAATGAGGAAAAATTAAGAAATTATATAAATGAAAACAACAAAAATGAAAATTTTACATATTTATTATACTCCCTTAAGCAGGCTATTCAAAATAACAAGATAACTGATACAGCACCTGAATTATTTAATTTAATTTTAGAATTTTATTTACTACCTGATTTAGAAATCAAAGAATTTGAAATCGGAAAATTAGAAGATGATTTAAAAAATTCTTTTGATAAATTTTATCTATATTTACATAATTTTGATAAAGTTGTAAAAATAATAAATATTATGGTCAAAAAATACAGACTTGAATTCAAAAATACTTTTTTCAATTTATACGAAACTGATACAAGATTAGAATTACACCAAAAAGAAAATATTCTTTTTAAATTAATTGAATTTGCTGATGCAGAAAATTTAAAACATGATGTAATAAAGTTTGTTAAAGAATACTATAAAAACGAATATGAAATTAAACCTCTAAAAATTCATATTACACCAGAAAAAAAGGACTTAATTAATGAGGATATTTTAAATGAAATAATAAAAAAACTTTCTAATGTTGAAAATAGTATAACTTATTGGGAAGATTTGAGCTATTATATAACACTTGGGAAAAGCCAAGAATCTGACACTTTCATAACAAAGTATAATGTAGAAGATTTAATTATAAAAAACTTTATACAAAAATTTATTAATATATTTGAATCAGTGACAAATATTGACGATCTTGAAGTTTTTAAAAATATAATACAATATACTTACAATATTATTGATAATTTAGAAATAAAGAAGCCAAGTTTAGATCCCAAAATGCAAATTATCCTGACTAAAAGTTATCACGATAGTAATGGGCGTACTCATTATTTAAGCTCTTTTGAAGATAAAGATTTAAAAATTAATATCTCCATGATCTTATTATTATTAGATGGAACAAACGAATTTTTATATATTCCTGCAGATAATTTTTTTGAAGAGGTCTTTTATAAAATATTATTAAAAAAACTCAAAATAGATAGACATTATAAAGAAAAATATGCTAATCTTCAACAAGGTTATAAAAATCCCGAAAAATCAATTAAAATTTTGAACTTACTTTTAGATGATACTGACCCAAACTATAAACAAGAAACACTAGATATTCTTTTGCAAAAATGTTTAGCAGATCAATCAATTTTTGATTATTTAAATGAAAAAAAATTATTAGAACCTGAAAAATTATATGCTATATCTATAAGAATAGATAAAAAATACTTGTTAAAAGATGTTAATCAAATGATAGATAATTATAAAAAGGATAACAATCTTGAATAGTATTTAAAAATTTAAAATAAATTAAAGAATAAAAATATTTTAAAGTAAATTATTCATTTTCTCAAGGAGGTACTATATGTTTAAAAGTCTATTTAAAAGTGAACCACTTTCAAAAGAAAAAATAGAATCTTCAGTTAGAATAAGAGTCATTTTTAATCCTGCAAAAGAGGATGAAAATATTATATGGGATATGGAAAAATATGATTGTTATAAAACTTCAGTAGGAGAACACGGTAAATGTAGTCTATTTTTGGAAAAACCTATTAATAATTTAGATGCTCCTTATCGTAAATGTGAATTTTCACTCTGTAGAGACATGGAAAATGATGTTATAAACAATACACTTGGAGAGTTTCTTCCACGAGTATGTTTAAAAGATGGAAAGTATACTTTGAATGATGGAACACATAGATTATGCATAGCTAAACAACGTAAAGTTAATATACCAATAGAATTACTTATTGATAAAATTGATTTAAAATTTTTTAATCCTGAAGATATTATTTTCTGTGAGACAGGAATATACGTTCCTACAGAATAACACCATTATAAGGTCAATAAAATGGTCACAAAAACAAACGTCCGATAATATATATTATGTATATTTGGTGTGGCGGAGGTACTATAAAAACTATGTTTTCAGATCTTTCTCTCATCTTATCCCTGGCAAAACCATTTAAGGACATACAGAAGCCGTAGCAAGATTTTAATCAGAAAAACACCCTAACCATTGTCTGGGAAATTTCAATAGCCTTAAATCGTCTGCTATGAAAAATCTTCTAATATAAATTTATGTGGAATAAAAATTGAAAGGAAAATATGTGATTTTTTAATATCAAGCATATTTTCATTTCATTTTTCATATTTGGTTACTTTTTTCGGAAAAAACGAAGTTCCTTCTCATTCATCTTTAATACTGTATTGTTGTTCTAATGACCCCTAGTACTATCCTCTGTAAAAAAAATTAGTTTCTTGATAGTTTTTTCTAAAATTTGCGCTTATCTCTTTGACATTTCTGGTATAATCGCGTATTGTTATTATATCTTCAATATTTATGATAAGTTTAGCATCTTTAGCTGAATAAATATTGCCATACATCCAACTATAAGGAAAGTATATAGATGCTCCTGGAAATTCAAATTTTTTCCTAACAGTATTTTTGACTTTCTCCTCTCGTTTATATTCTAAAATAACCTTATTATTATTTATATCTTTTATTCTTTCTGCGCTATCATCATGTAATAACTCTAATTTCATACTAATTTCATCCACTTCGTAAAAAATCAGTTTACTAATACCATTAACAAAAAAAAGATCATTTTCATTATCAAGTATTTCATCTAATCTAAATTTACTTCTTAATTCTTTTATTATATCTTGTGAAAGCTGATTTTTTATTACTTCTTTACCTAAAAAAATATCTACTCCCCAAATATTCATAATTAATTCTTCTTGATAGATAAAAGGAAATTCTAATTGTGCCACTCCTTCATAAAATCCAAAATTATCATAAAACATATCAGGAGTTAAATCTAATTCTATAAACATATTACCTCCTAGTTTTTTTTCAATATTATTTTTTCTAGAGGTTAGGATTTCCACCAACATTTATTACTCCAGCTACTGATGTAGTTCCTTTAGTGTTTAATTCATGACTACTTTGGTTATAGCTTGCTGTTACTGATGCACTTACCATTCCTTTTGCTGCATCTCTCAGATTATCTGGTGATAAACTATCATGAGGTAGGAAATAAAAATTGAAAGGAAAATATGTGATTTTTTAATATCGAATATATTTCCTTATTATTTTATTAATAAAATTTTACGTTTGGTGACTTTTTCCGGAAAAAACAGAGTTCTCTCTTCCAACTAAATTAATTTCAACTTTCATCGTTTTTTCATTTCTATAAAATGATTGCCCAATTTCTTTATTTGCTTCTGAAACTAAAGTAGTTATACCACATGCAACAGTGACATAACGTGCCATCCAAAGTGATAAATCATGCATATGTTTATTAACTATCTCTTTAAGACTGTCAGAAGTAACCACTGCCATCAAATAGTTATACCCCGGCCATTCCTGATTTTCTTTCAATTCAACAACCTCCATTTCAAATCCAAGTACCTCAGAATAGGCTATTGGATTGTACGGTTCATATTCCTGATTTTCAATCCTCAACTCTTTTAATTCTAAGCCTTTTTCTAATTTTCTAACTAGTTCATGTATATTTTTTTCAAATCGAATAAATAAATTTGCATAAGCTCCATATGATTCTTTTAATTCCATATTTTCTCCTTTTGTATCAATTCTATTATTTATCTAACGGCTCAAATTTAATAGAAAAGCCTTTTTTATTTGGTCTTAGACCTTCAAAGCCTGGTGTATTAGAAAGGATTCCTCTAAACTCTTGATTTGCTTTAATCGAATTACCAAACTCCTTATACAATACATCACTTTTTATATAATAATCTATATCAAAATTTTTCAAATCTATTGCTTGACCATAAGTTGACTTTTGAGGATTTCCAACAATCCCATTTTTAAATGAGCCAGTATAACCAGCTGTTAAACTTGGGTCTATTTCTTTATATTGTGGTAAAAGATGTTCTTCTGCTAGACTATCTAGTGTAGGAGTAGCACCAACATTTTGGAAATTTTGTACGCTAAGCTCGAATTTTATCTACAACGGGGGCTTGCTCCATAGCTATAATCATTTTCTAAAATGTCCTTTTGATCTATCATTTACTCCAAATTTTCACCTTCAATAATTAAAGCAATAGAATAGAATTCTTCACTTAAAATTGTTTCTTCCATTAATTTTAATATTTGTGATTCATATTTTTTCTTAAATTCTTTGTCACTCACTAATTTTTTATCAGCTGCAAACATTTGTTCATTCTCAAAATATAATAAAACATTTCCATTTTTATCATATATCTTTTTACTGGTTATACTTGTTTGTTCCATTAAAATTTTTCCATTTTTGTAATATATATTTCCACTCACCATTTCATCATCTTTCATCAAAGAATCTACCATTATTTCTCCACTTTTATAGTAGCTCTTTTCTTTTCCTGTTTCTATTCCTTTGCTATAACTCCACTGACCAGCTAATTGGCCATTTTCATAATACCCAAATTGTTGCCCTTCTCTTAGTCCATTTTTAAAATTTAATTTTACCATTATATTTCCGTCTTCATAATAAAAAATTCTTTCTCCGTTAGATAATCCATTTTTGAAAGTTAAAGACATTAATATGTTCCCATTTTCATTAAAATAAAATGCTTTTCCTTCAGCTTCTGCTGACTCCCAGATATCTACTTCATTTGGATTTTTGACTCTGGCAATCATAAAAACATTCCCTGTTTTTTCATAATCTACTATTAAGCTTAAGTTATTCTCTACTGTAAATAATTTTCTATAGTAAGTTGCTTTTGCTTTGGAAACTTTCTGGTTCTTATCATTATAATAGAATAATACTTCTCCTTTATTATGATCTAGTTCATCATAACTTTTAACCCCAGTTTTCATAACTGAAAATGTAAACATCTGTAAGCCCAATAAAAATATTAAAATTATTTTTTTCATTTCAAATCTCCTATTTGTAAAATTTATTTTATTCTTGAAAAAAGACCAACTATATTTATGGTGGTCGTAAAACCCCTAAATTATGCTTTATCTTCATAATATCTTATATTTTTTCAATTATTTTTCTTTACTGCTAGTTAATTTCTTTTCTTTAACCACTTTAATATGACCCTAGTATAAATTTTGTTTTTAATTCTATAATAATTGTTATTGAAAATAGCTATTCTCTTAAGAAAATAGGAGTAAAATCTCACTCCTATTTTTTAATTTGGAAATAGTTCAAATAAATAATTTACTATTTCTTCTGTGATTGGTAGCTCTCACCACCAATGTATCTCCAATTCCTTAAAGGATCTCCACTTGCCATAACTTCTGGAATTAATCCTGTATCACTTCCTGTCCACATTCTTCCTGTATTTGGATAGTCCATTTGTAAAATCATGAAAGAATCAGGATTTTCTGATTCTTTCGCTTGCATATACTATTTATTCAAATTTTCTTCCAATTTATTTTTTATATATTCTAGCCACTCCAGTGGTGTAATATTATAACCAGGATAATAAATTTCTGTCTCATCTTCAATAAATTTTTCTTTTTCTAATTCTGTCATTTCCTTTGTGCTTAAAAATTTTTCTATATTTAATAATGTTCTTTTCTTACCTTCCCTACTACATTCTTCAATAAATTCATCTAATGCTTCATAAGCATCATCCACATCCTGATGAAAATATCCTCCTAAAAAATCTCTAACATCTTCTTTCCAATTATACTCTTTTCCATCCATATTATAACCACCTTTTATTTTACTGGATATGCTGTTAACAGATCGAATTCTCTATCTGTTCCATTAATTTTTAAAATTACCTTTGCTTTACTTAAATCCTCAATATTAGCAGGATTTTCTTTATTTCCACCTCTACCAATAATACTATTATTCATATCTATAAATATTGGTTTTACAGGTCTTGCATTTGAGTCGCTCAACCAATTTACTTATTATATTCTTATCTTATTTAACATTCATACCTCCTATAACTCTGTCTCTCGTTAATCGTAAATTTGCTCCAGGATTGTCCAAATTAAATTTTTGAATCATCTCATTTACTGCATAACTTGATCTAAATGCTAGATTTTCATCCCATTCAAAATTATAGTGTGTATTTCTTGTTTTTCACTTATTTTTTTTAGTATCTCCTAATATTCTTTCTAAATTTTCACCGGTTAATTCTATTGTTAAGTCATTTGTATTCCCCTGATATAGAAAATCCAGTGCTTGCATTTCATCATCTACAGACCATTCCTTTGCATTGTATTCTCTTTGCTTAATTTTTTTCCCATTCTTATATATTCTACAAATTCTTATTTTAGATTCACAAAAAATCTTCAACTTTCCTATCTCCGCATACAAAGAACTTTTATCAGCAGTTTCAACATTTTTATATATAAAAATATCCTCTAATTTATAATAAAACTCTATCCATTTTACACTATCATTCTTATAACAAAATCTTCTTTTCAGAAGTTCTGCTTCTATTGACATTGTCCCTTCTCTCTCCATTTTTATTATATATTTATTTTCTTTTCTATCTAACATTGACCTTAATTTATACTCTGTTGTTCCTCCAAATTCATTTTTTTCAATAAATTCTCCTTTAAATTCACACTTCTTACTTCCATATTTTGTTGATACTTTATAATTTTTCACTAAATCTTCTAATTCTCCAGATATAGATACATTCAATACCAATATTAACAATGCCAATATTCTTATCTTATTTAACATTTATACCTCATTTTCTGCATTAAATTTTGGTCCAGATCCAATTCCTTACTCTACTTTTTCAATACCACCATGTATTATTTCACTCATTAATTTCAATTGTTCATTTTGCTCAACTAAATCTTTAAAATTTACTTCAACTAAATATTTTTTATCTTCTTTTAAGTCATATACTATTGCATGGTCAAAATCATTTTCCCCTCTAAGTATTTTATCCCTACTTGATACAACAAAAAAATATAAAAATCTCTTTTCTTTGTCTAAAAACACCATTCTTCCAATGTCGCCATATGCTTTATATATTACTTTTTCTTTTTTAGTCTTTAGATTTTTTTTCTTTAATATCTTTTTTTTAGCCAATATTATATTTTCATCATCTAAAAATAATTTACTGTTTTTTTCATTCTCTTCTTCCA
>JAGOWQ010000092.1 GCA_018060185.1 Leptotrichiaceae bacterium
ATACAGGTTATAAGGGAAGAACATCTATACATGAACTTTATATAATTGATGATATTACAAAAAAAGATATACTAACAGGTAAGTCAAATTTTGAAATCAAAAAAAATCAAGTGGATAAAGGTTGGAAAACTCTTAAAGATGATGGAATGGACAAGGCAGAAATTGGTGAAACGACTTTTGAAGAGGTAATTAAAGTAGCTTGGTAAAGTAACGTTAATAAATAGAAACTGTATTATGAATAAGGAGAAATTTTATGGGGAATTTAATTGATGAAATTTTTGAAGAAATAAAACATAAAAAGGATGATGTTGAAAACAGAAAATACGAACAATGGTTAAAAGAGTCAGATGAAGATATAATTAAAGAAATCGTTAAACGATTTAAATGTTCAAGGGAAGAAGCTAAAAAATCTAAATTTGTATATGTATTTAAAAGAGAAGAAAAAATAATAATTGAATTTGGTAGAAATTATTATTTGATGAATGATAAACGTAGAGAAAATGTCGTTGAAGAATATCGTTTTACCACATATGATGGAGCAGAAATAAAAGGATATAGATTAATAAAAGAATATATGAAAAAAAAATATAAAGTTGAGTCTTCTTCATTAAATGTTCCTAGTAATGAGTATTGGGAGTTTGAAATTGAACAATTAATTGGAGATGGAAAAGCTAGAGAAGATGATGGATTTGATGACGGATATACAGAAGAAATATATTAGAATAAAACTTTTATTGACCAAGAGGATGAAAGTTAAAGGAAAGAGGCTTATGCCTCTTTTATAATTTTTAAAGATAAAATTTTACCGCTTCAAAAAAAATAAAAACTTTCATATTGATATACAATTATTATATCTTGAACGTTTTAGATATATAATATTTATATTTGAGTTTGAAGTATTTATGAAGTATTATTATATAAATAAAAATTTAGGAGGTATTAAAATGAATAATATTTTTAAATTTGCTCCAAGTGAGTTAGTTTTTGATGCTTTTGTATGTTGGACACTTAATTTTTTTAATGAAGGAAATTTTGAAGAAAGAAAATATTCGGAAGAATTCATTAATTTAATTTATAAGAAAAAATATCCAAACAATGATTCTGTAAAGGTAAAAAAGATAGAGGTTTTAAAAAAACAATTTGGGGATTCATTAATTGATGTATATGCTAAAATAATTACTTTGGATGATAAAGAGATTCATTTAGTTTTTGAAGATAAAAGAGATACATCACATCATTCTAATCAATTAGAAAGGCATATGAAGAGCATTGAAAAAGAAAATGGAGATAAAATTTTTATTTATTTTAAAATTGGAAATATTTATAATGAAAAAGATATTCCAAAAGAATATATAATTTTAGATAGAAAAATATTTTTATCATTTTTAAAAAATTCAAATCTTAACAGTGATGTTCTAAAAATGTATATAGATTATTTAGAAGAGCTTCAAGAAAAAGAAGAAAAAATACTAAGTTTAATAGAAAAAAATGAGTTTACAGAAGCAGAAGAAAAAGAATTATTTGGGAGTCAATACGGATGTTATAAGATTATGGAAAAAATATGCCAAGAATTAGAGAAAATAAATAAAGAAAAATACGGAATTTCTATCGGCACATCTTTTGGAAGACCTTGGACAAATTTTACTGTTTTTAGTGAATGGAATCCTGAAATAAATTTATGGAGAGGAATTTATTGGCGTTTAGATTGGAGAATTAATGATGAGAAAAAATGGAAACCATATTTATGTTTAAGAAATTACAAGACAAGTAAAGAAACAACAGAAATAGACAATAAATATTTTAATATACAGAGAGAAATCTTTAAAGAACTAGAAAGTAAATATAATGAAATTATATTTAGTAAAGTTCATAATAAAGGAGCAAAAGAAAGAGAAATAGGAATTTTATTTTTTGAAAAAGAAAATACTATAAAAAAAATAGTTGAATTAATTCCAAAATTTACAGAAGATTTTAAAAAATTGGTTATAGATAAAAAGTCATTCTATAGTTTATAAAAACTGAGGAGGAAAAATGAAAAAAGGGTTTGCAATATATATGTTAATCACTATAATGTTAGGATTTAAAGTCTATTCTCAAGAAGTAACTCCATATAAAATAAATTCTATTAAATCATATCTATTTTATGAAGAAACAGGAAGTTTTTCTCAAGAAACATCAAATTTTCAAGCTTTATGGAATACACCAATAGGTGAAGG
Organism: Leptotrichiaceae bacterium; assembly: GCA_018060185.1. Lineage (GTDB taxonomy): Bacteria > Fusobacteriota > Fusobacteriia > Fusobacteriales > Leptotrichiaceae > JAGOWQ01. Next base: position 2,217 of record JAGOWQ010000092.1, read on the forward strand.
AGATACGGGAGGAGCCTCTAATCAGGTACTTGTAGTTATTGAGGTAAGTGGAACACCAGAAACATATGAAAATCGTAATATTGAATTTACTGCAATAGAAGGTAATAAAGTTATCTTAAAAAGAACAGAAAATATTGGTGTTATTGGAGAAAATGGTAAAATAAATATAGGATTTTGGCTATATAATGTGGGAATGAAACCTATAAAAATTACAGGTAAAATAATTGGACAAAAATCAACTTCTACTTTAACTAAAACAATCCCTTTTGAATCAGGAGAATAAGGTGTTGATTTAGCATAGAATTTAAGTAGAGATAACA
>JAGOWQ010000007.1 GCA_018060185.1 Leptotrichiaceae bacterium
AGCTTTTTTAGTAGGAATTTTTGGTGAAGGTATAGGAAGAGTTATAGGAACTTTTATAATTTCAATGCTACCTGTTGTAGAATTAAGGGGGAGTATACCTGTTGGATATTCTCTAGGCCTTCCTTGGCATACAAATATGATAGTTTCAGTAATAGGAAACATGATTCCAGTACCAATTATACTTTTATTTATAGTAAAGATATTTGAAATTATGAAAAAAAAGAATATATTAAAAAATTTAGTAGAAAAATTAGAAAATAGAGCAATAAATAGGAGCGAAAGTGTTGCTAAGAGTGAATTTATAGGATTAATGCTATTTGTAGCAATACCTTTTCCAGGGACAGGGGCATGGACAGGAGCTTTAATAGCTGCATTACTTCAGTTAAATAGAAAAAAATCTTTTTTTACGATACTTCTTGGTGTATTGATAGCTGCAATCATAATGACTTTGGGAATATATGGAGTATTAGATAAAATTATATAGTAAAACAAAAAATGGCTATTTATTTTAATTATTTTAAATAGTTCTTTTTTATTTGTGGTATAATCATAATATACTTAAAAGTAGTAAAAAATATTTATGAGTAAATAAAATTAGACTCGGTATTTAAAATAAAAATTTAAATATTATTAATAAGGAGAAATTAATGGATAAAATAAAGTTAAATCAAGTAAATATTAAAAAATTTTATGATGAAATATGTAATAAGTATGATTATATATTTCCTTTAAATGAAATTCAAAAAAAATTTATGGATAATGAAATTAAAGGGAATAGAATTTTAGATGTTGGTAGTTCTACAGGAAATTTATCTAAATATTTAATTGAAAATGGAATTAATGTAACTTCGATTGATATAAACGAAAAACTTATTTTTAAAGCAGCTCAAAAGGGAGTTGAAGTAAAAAAATTGAATATGCTCGAAATAGATACTTTAAATAAGTTTGATACAATAATAAACATAGGAAATACACTGCCTCATTTAAATAATAAAAAAGAAATTTATACATTTTTAGAAAAAGCTTACGACAGACTTGAAGAAAATGGAAAGTTAATTATACAGATTATAAATTTTAATAAATTTATAATTAATAGGGATAAAAATAATTATCTAGGAAGTTTACCATTAATTGAAAATGAAAATGTAAAATTTGAAAGAAATTATTATTTAGATAAAAATAATAATATAATATTTAAGACAATTTTAGATGATAAAATTAAAAATGAAGAAATTCTATTAAATATTAATTTTGAAGATTTAAAAAATTATTTAGAAAAAATAGGAATAAAAAGATTAAAGTATTACGGTGGATTTGATAAAAGTTTTTTTGATTTTGAAAATTCAGTATATCTTATTATTACAGGGGAAAAATAAAGAATCAAAATTTTTAATACTTTTTCATATAAAGAACAATAAAATTATATGTTTGACAAAATAAAAAGTCGAGTTATAATTTTATTGGTATCAGTAACATTTTTACATGTCAAGCAATTTATAACAAATTTAGAATACAGTAACTGCAATTATATAAATAGAAATATTTTTATTTATAATATATAAGTTTTCATAAAATCCAATATAAAATTAAAGTATTTATCTCAATATTAAGTGTTATTCACAAAGAAAGAATATGTATTTTATTATTCACATATATGTACTTACAAAAAAATTTAATAAAATAATTTTATTAAAAAAAAGAAAATGGAGGTTTTATATGAGTAGTATTGAGAGCACCTTAGAAGAAATAAAAACAAGGGATAATTTAGTATTAGAAGCAAAAAAGAAATTAGATTCTACTTTTTTTAGAAAAGGATTAACTGTAGCTATCATTTCAGGAATGTGCTATGGATTATACTCAGCATTTGTCACAGTAGCAATGGGAAAGGGAGTTTGGTCAGAATGGTTTGGCGGAAAAACAAATCTCTCTCTGTTTGCTACTGTTTATATTATTGGTGCATTGGGATCAGCATTAAATGATTCAATGAGTGCCATTTGGTCCTGGATTATATCTGGCTATAAGGGAAAAGTAGGAGATTTTTTAAGATGTATAAATACTAAACCAGGTAGGATAATGATTTTAGCAGCGATTATAGGTGGACCCATAGCAGGGACATCTTATATTATAGCATTACAATTGGCAGGCTCTATTATTATACCTATAACAGCTTTATGCCCAGCTATAGGTGCTGTTTTAGCTAGAATCATTTTTAAGCAAAAACTTAATAAAAGAATGATTTTAGGAGTAGTAGTCTGTGTCTTAGCCAGTGTTTTAATAGGAACTTCAGGTATTACTGGGGAAGTAAGAAAAGGAACAGTTTTAGGAATAGTAGTAGCTTTAATAGCTGCTTTTGGATGGGGTATAGAAGGAGTAGTTGCAGGATATGGAACATCTCTTATAGACTCTGAAATAGGTATAATGATAAGGCAAACAACTTCTGGTTTGTTTAATTTGTTTATTTTATTACCTTTATTAAGTTTTATGGATGGAAATATTGGATTAGGTATGAATTTATTAAAATCAGCTTTAACTGACACGTCATCATTAATATTTTTTGTAATTAGCGGTTTTTTTGCATTGTTTGCTTTTTCTTTGTGGTATAAAGGTAATTCAATGTGTGGGGCAGCACTGGGGATGGCATGTAATGGAGCATATTCATTTTGGGGACCATTTTTCTGTTGGATAATAATAGGAGTTTTAATGGGAATAGATGGTTGGAATGTAGCTCCAATAGTTTGGATAGGAGCAGTAATAATGGTAATAGGAATATTTTTAATCGCAGTCAATCCTTTAACCTTATTTGGAAAAAAGGAGGTAGATTAGATGAAACCTTTAAATTATGCTATTTTAAAATACTTTACTAAAATAACAGAGGCGTCTGCAGATGAAGTTATAGATGCTTTGAAAGGGGAATACGGTAAATTTAAAGCGTTAAATAAAAAAGCTGTAATAGAGTCTTTAATGACGGCAGAAGCAAATGGACTTTTAAAAGAAACGAGATTTGAACTAGATGATAAAGATGAATTAAAAGTTTATTATTCAGTTCCTGAAGACGGTATAGAAACTATAAATAAATATATTCCAGATTAAAAGGAAAGGTGATTTTATGAGATATTATGGGGAAGAAGCGTTAGGATTAATTGAAACAACAGGAATGGTCCCAGCTTTAGAAGGAGCAGATAAAATGCTCAAATCAGCTGCTGTAGAATTAATTGCTTATGAAAATATAGGTTCTACCCTTGTAACTATTATGGTAAAAGGAGATGTAGCCGCAGTTAAAGCTTCTGTAGAAGCAGGTGCTGCTGCTGCTAAAGAAATAGGGAAATTAACTTCAAAAAATGTAATGCCTAGACCTATAAAACCTGTAGGAGATATTGTATCAATTTATGATATTGATTCAGAGTGTTTAGATGAAGTAGAAGAAAAATATGAAGCATTAGGATTAATTGAAACCTTTGGTATTATATATGTTCTAGAGGCAGCAGATGCAATGTGTAAAGCAGCAGATGTAGAGTTAATAGGATTTGAAAATGTTGCTTCAGGGTATATTTCAGTATTAGTAAGTGGAGATGTAGGAGCATGTAAGCAAGCGGTTGAACATGGAAAACAAGCAGTTGAAAAATTAGGAGCAGAAGTTTACAGCTCGGTTGTAATACCAAGACCTCATAAAGATTTAAAAAAAATAACAAAAAGATATTCAATAAATAAGCTTATCCCTTAGTGGATGAATGAGGAGAAGAAATGAATATAGACATATTTGATAATGATTTATTTTCGATACAAGAAGCTAGAATTTTATCAGAAAAGGCAAAAGAGGCACAGTCAATATTATCGACATACTCCCAAAAAACATTAGATGATATAGTATTATCTATGGCTAATAAAATATTATTTTTTTTAAAAGAGTTGTCATATTCTTCTTGGGAAGAAACAGATTATGGAAATTGGGAAGATAAATATATTAAAAATAAATTTATTTGTGAATATGTTTTAGAATCCATAAAAGATATGAAATGTGTCGGAATTATAAAAAATGATGAAGAAAAAAAAATAATAGATATAGGAATTCCTATTGGAGTTATAGCAGCTCTTTGTCCAGTTACAAGCCCTGTATCAACAGTAATTTACAAGGCATTGATAGGAATAAAATCTGGAAATGCAGTTATTTTTTCACCTCATCCTAGAGCAAAACACACAATTGCTAAAGCCTTAGATATATTAATAGAAGCTGGTATGGAATCAGGTTTACCAGAAGATGCTTTAAGTTATATGAAAACAGTTACAAAAAGTGGGACGAGAGAATTAATTAATCATAAGGCTGTATCAATGATTATGAATACCGGTGTAATGAGTTTATTAAAAGACTGTTACAATTCAGGAAAACCATTAATATTTGGTGGAGTGGGTAGTGGACCTGCATTTGTTGAAAGAACCGCTGACTTAAAAGAAGCTAGTAAAAATATAATTATGAGTAAAACGTTTGATTACGGGATTGTTTCAGCATCAGAACAGTCAGTTGTTGTAGATAAAGTTGTTGAAAAGGATTTCAGAAAGGAATTTATTGAATCAGGTGCTTATTTTATGTCAAATGAAGAATCAGAGTCTTTAGGAAAAGTCATTTATAAAGAAAATGGGAGCTTAAATCCTATGGCAGTTGGAAAAAGTCCGCAGATTTTGGCTAAAAAATCTGGTTTTACTGTTGGTGAGAACGTTAAAATACTTGTATCAGAGGAAAAATATGTATCTGAAACAAATCCTTATTCAAAAGAGAAGTTATGCCCAGTTTTATCTTATTATATCGAAGAAGATTGGCAAAATGCGTGTGTAAAATGTATAGAGTTGTTATTGACAGAAAGATACGGTCATACATTAGTTATTCATTCAAAGAATCCATTTGTTATAGAACAATTTGCACTAAAAAAGCCAGTAGGTAGGATACTAGTAAATTCCCCTGCAACTTATGGAAGTTTAGGTATGACTACAAATTTATTTCCATCAATGACATTGGGAAGTGGATCAGCAGGAAAAGGAATAACATCTGACAATGTATCTCCCATGAATTTGATATATATTAGAAAAATAGGATATGAAGTAAAAGATGTAATGTCCGTAAGAGAAAAATATAAAGTTAAAGAAAATATAGAAATAAGTAAATTAAATTCTGAGCAAATTGATAAAATTGTAGAAAAAATTTTAGGTAGTTTAAAATCAAAGTAACTAATATTATGGAGGGTAAATATGGATATAAAAGAATTTTCCAATAAAATAGCAGATGCTACAAAAAATATGAGTGAAGAAGAAAAAAATCTTCTTATGAAAATATTTTCAAAAGTTTCAGATGAGATTATTAATGTAGAGAATACTACAAAAAAAGAATATACGTATGACGAATCTCACGGACCAGGAATTCCAGATGGAATGACGGAAAGATTAAAAAATCTTAAAGAAAATTTTTTAAAACAAATACCAACAATAACAACTCATAGAGCAAGAGCAATAACTGAAATTGCAAAAGAAAACCCAGGATTGCCAAAAGCTGTACTAAGAGCTAAAAGTTTTAAACGTTGTTGTGAAACAGCTCCATTAGTAATTCAGGATAATGAATTAATCGTTGGTTCTCCTTGTGGGTCTCCAAGAGCAGGAGCTTTTTCTCCTGATATAGCGTGGAGATGGCTAAGAGATGAAATAGATACAATAGGAAATAGACCTCAAGATCCATTTTTTATATCAGATGAAGATAAGAAAGTAATGAAAGAAGAATTATTTACATATTGGGAAGGTAAATCTTTAGATGAAGCTTGTGAAGATCAGTTCAGAGAAGCGGGAGTCTGGGAAATATCTGGAGAATCATTTGTGTCAGATTGTTCTTATCATGCTGTAAATGGTGGTGGAGATTCCAATCCAGGGTATGACGTAATATTAATGAAAAAAGGTATGTTGGATATTCAAAAAGAGGCAAGAGATCATTTAGAACAATTGGATTATGCTAATCCAGATGATATAGATAAAATATATTTTTATAAGGCTGTAATAGACACGACAGAAGGTGTTATGATTTATGCTAGAAGATTATCAGAATATGCTGCTAAACTATCTGAACAAGAGACTAATCCAAAAAGGAAAGCTGAATTAAAAAAAATATCAGAAATAAATGCTAGAGTCCCAGCTAATAAACCTAGTAATTTTTGGGAAGCAATACAGGCGGTATGGACAGTTGAGTCCCTTCTTGTTGTAGAAGAAAATCAAACTGGAATGTCTATAGGAAGAGTTGACCAATATATGTACCCATTTTATAAAAATGATATAGAATCAGGGAAAATGACAGAGTATGAGGCGTTTGAATTAGCAGGATGTATGTTGATTAAAATGTCAGAAATGATGTGGATTACAAGTGAGGGAGGATCAAAGTTTTTCGCTGGATACCAACCTTTTGTAAATATGTGCGTAGGAGGGGTAACAAGAGAAGGTAGAGATGCTACAAATGATTTAACGTATTTACTAATGGACGCAGTAAGACATGTTAAAATTTATCAGCCATCGTTAGCTGCAAGAATTCATAATAAATCACCATATAAATATTTGAAGAAAATTGTAGATGTAGTTAGGGCTGGAATGGGATTCCCTGCTTGCCATTTTGATGATACTCATATAAAAATGATGTTGGCTAAAGGAGTCTCAATAGAAGATGCTAGAGACTATTGTTTAATGGGATGTGTTGAACCTCAAAAATCTGGAAGATTATATCAATGGACATCAACAGCTTACACTCAATGGCCAATAGCTATTGAATTAGTACTTAATAACGGAGTTCCATTATGGTATGGAAAAAGTGTAACACCAGATTTTGGAAATATCGATAATTATAAAACTTATGAAGAATTTGAAAATGCAGTAAAAGATCAGATAAAATATATAACAAAATGTTCTTCTATAGCTACAGTAATTACTCAAAGAGTTCACAAAGAATTAGCTCCTAAACCATTAATGTCAATAATGTACGAAGGTTGTATGGAAAAGGGTAGGGATGTATCAGCTGGAGGAGCAATGTATAATTTTGGACCAGGAGTAGTATGGTCAGGACTGGCAACTTATGCAGATTCAATGTCAGCAATTAAAAAACTTGTTTTTGACGACAAAAAATATACTTTGAGACAATTAAATGAAGCATTAAAAGCAGATTTTGTTGGTTATGATCAAATTAGAAGGGACTGCTTAGATGCTCCAAAATATGGAAATGATGATGATTATGCAGACTTTATTGCATCAGATTTAATACATTTTACTGAAATAGAACATAGAAAATTTAAAACATTGTATTCAGTATTAAGTCACGGAACACTATCAATTTCAAATAATACTCCATTAGGTCAGTTAACGGGAGCAAGTGCAAATGGGCGTGGAGCTTGGACGCCATTATCAGATGGGATTAGTCCAACACAAGGTGCAGATTATAAAGGTCCAACAGCGATAATAAAATCAGTATCAAAGCTAGCAAATGATACAATGAATATAGGAATGGTACATAATTTTAAATTAATGTCTGGATTGCTTGATACTCCCGAAGGAGAGGAAGGTATAATAACACTTCTTCGAACAGCCAGTATTTTTGGAAATGGGGAAATGCAATTTAATTATTTAGATAATAAAACGTTATATGAAGCTCAAATAAACCCAGAACTTTACAGAGATTTAGTAGTACGTGTTGCAGGATATTCAGCTTACTTTGTTGAATTATGTAAAGATGTACAAGATGAAATAATTAGTCGTACAGTTCTTGATAAATTATAAATTAATATATCATCTTTAAATTTTACGTATAATGATGAGAAAATGAGGATGTATAATGAATGAAAATAAAAAATTACAAAGAGAAGCGTTAATATTTAACAAACAAAAATATAATATGTACGATGGCCCAGGAATTAGAACAATAATTTTCTTCAAAGGGTGTCCTCTTAGGTGTAAGTGGTGTTCAAATCCTGAAAGCTTTGAACGAGCTTACTCAGTTATGTTTAAAGAAGATTTATGTATAAATTGTGGTAGATGTTCTGAAGTATGTCCTGTAAATTTGCATAAAATGGAAAATGGTTTTCATCTGGTAGATAGAAGTATAACTTGTATAGGATGTAGAAAATGTGAAAAAATCTGTTTAAAAAAAGCTTTAACCATAGTAGGAGAGAAGGAAAAAATATCTGAAATAGTGGAATACATAGAAGAAGACAGAGTTTTTTATGAAACGTCAGGAGGAGGAGTAACTCTTAGTGGTGGAGAAGTCATCTCTCAAGTAGAAGCAGCAGAAAACCTTCTTATGTTATGCAAAAGACGAGGAATAAATACAGCAATAGAAACATGTGGTTATGCTAAGAAAGAAAATATATTAAAAATTGCAGAATTCACAGATTTGTTTCTATTCGATTTAAAACAAATAGATTCTGATAAACACTATAAATGGACAGGAGTTAGAAATGAAACAATTATAGAAAATTTAAAGGAGCTATTTGAAAAAAGATATAATATAAAAATTAGAATCCCTCTTTTAAAAGGTATAAATAGCAGTATAAAAGATATAGAAGGAATTGCAAATTTTTTATTACCTTATAAAGATTATAGAAATTTCAAAGGAATTGATTTACTTCCTTATCATAAACTAGGAGTAAATAAGTATAAGCAACTGGGTATAAAATATGAAATAGAAGATGAAGTTGATATTGGAGATGAAGATCTAGAAGAACTATCTAAATGTTTTGAAAAATATGGATTTGATGTTACAATTTTAAAACATTAATTTATAGAAAGGGAATAGCCTAAATATAATTTTATAGTAAAAGGTTAAAAAAATGGTTGAAAAAAAAGATCAAAAGAAAGATTATAATAGAGAAATTTCAAAATTTGAAAAAGTTATTGAAATTCCTATATTAGAAAAAAGCAGTAAATATTATACAGGAGTTGATCTAGGTACAGCTTGTATAGTATTAGCAGTACTTAACGAAAAAAAAGAACCAATTGCTGGAGCATATAGATATGCAAGTGTTGTAAAAGATGGTATGGTTGTAGATTATATGGGAGCAGTTAAAATAGTTAAAGAGTTAAAAAAAGAAATAGAGGAAAAACTAGGTGTTACTTTGATATACGCAGCTGGAGCTCTTCCTCCAGGGACAAATAAATTAGATGGAGGGGCAATAAAAAATGTTCTTCAATCAGCAGGGTTTGAGTTAACAAATTTACTCGATGAACCAACAGCAGCTAATGAAGTTTTAAAAATAAAAAATGGAGCAGTTGTTGATATTGGAGGAGGAACAACGGGAATAGCTATTTTAAAAGATGGTGAAGTAATATATGTTGCAGATGAGCCAACAGGAGGAACACATTTTTCTCTAGTTCTATCTGGAGCTTATAAAATAACGTTTGAAGAAGCTGAAATTTTCAAAAGAAATGAAGAAAATCATGAGGAAATAATGTCAAGTCTCATTCCTGTAATAGAAAAAATTGCGTTTATAATACAAACTCATATAAAAGATTATGAAATAGAAGAAATTGTTATAGTTGGTGGAACTTGCTGTTTAAAAAACATTGAAAAAATAATAGAAAGTAGATTAGGTATAAAAGTAAAAAAACCTAATAATCCAATGTTTGTTACTCCCCTTGGAATAGCTAAAAGTTGTAAACAAAAACCAATATAGGAAGGAAGAAGTATGGATTTTAGAATAATTAAATCTCCTAGTAAAGGAACACTAGATATATTAAGAAGAAGAAAAAGTTCTGGAGTAGCTAAAGATTTTGAAAAGACTGATGCTATAGGACTTGTTCAAGGAAAACTAATAGACATGGTTTTTGCATCTGATGTTGCAGAAAAGGCAGTTGGTGTAGTAGTAGAAGACATACGTGGAAGTTGTCCTCAAAATATGATACTTCTAGCGATATTTGGGGATACTGCTTCAGTAGAAGCTGCCATTAAAGAAATTCAAGAAAAAATTAGAGATGAAAAAAAGAAATTTTGTTTATAAGTTAAGATAAAGGAGGAATATGATGGAAATGGCAGATTATGACTTGCGTTCAATACAAGAAGCTAGAGACTTGGCTAGGTTGGGAGAAATAGCAGCGATAAAACTCTCTAATTTCACAGAAGATCAAATTGATAAAATATTACAAAACATGGTTAGAATTGCTAAAGAAAATGAAACCATACTTGCAAAAATGGCAGTTGAAGAAACTGGATTTGGTAAAGTAAAAGATAAGGCGTATAAAAATCATATGGCTTCAGTGCTTTTATACAATGAAATAAAAAATATGAAAACAATAGGTATCATAAATGAAGATTTGGAAAATAAAATAATAGAAATAGCAGAACCAATGGGGTTATTATTAGGAATAGTACCTTCAACAAACCCTACTTCAACAGCGATATTTAAAAGTATAGTAGCATTAAAATCGAGAAATGCAATAGTATTTTCCCCTCATCCATCGGCTTTAAACTCAACTTTAAAATCAATAAAATTGATGAGAGATGCAGCTATAGATGCAGGAGCTCCAGAGGATTGCATTAGCTGTATAACATTGCCATCAATAAATGCAACAAATGAATTGATGAAAAGTAAAGAAGTTAAAATGATAATCGCCACAGGAGGACCAGCAATGGTTAAAGCTTCTTATTCAGCGGGAAAACCGTCTTTGGGAGTAGGAGCAGGGAACTCTCCAGCGTATATAGAGAAAACTGCCAATATAGAGCAGGCCGTAAAAAATATAATTGCCAGCAAAACATTTGACTACGGAACTATATGTGCTTCAGAACAATCTATTATTGTAGAAGAGAGTATCAAAGAAAATGTCATAGATGAGTTTAAGAAAAATAAAGCATATTTTTTAACAGATAAAGAAACAGAAAAAGTTTGTAAAATAATTTTTAATGAAAATTTAGAAATGAATGCAAAATTTGTAGGAAAATCTGCATATGTAATAGCTGAAGCAGCAGAGATAAAAGTGCCTTTTGATACTACTGTATTAATAGGAGAGCAAAAAGGAGTAGGAAATGAATATCCTTTATCTAAGGAAAAACTAAATACAGTTTTGGGATTTTACATAGTTAAAGATTGGCATGAAGCATGTGATTTGAGTATTAAGTTATTACAATATGGAATAGGCCATACAATGAGTTTACACACTGAAGATAGAAATATAGTTTTAGAATTTGCTAAAAAACCAGCTTCTAGGATACTTATAAATACTGGAAGTGCAATGGGTGGAACAGGTGCAAGTACTGGTCTTTTAACTTCATTTACGTTAGGATGTGGTACAAGTGGAGGAAGTTCTATTTCTGAAAATTTAGGACCATTACAATTAATAAATATAAAAAAAATAGCTTATGGAATAAAAGATGTAGTAACATTAATGGAAAATGATCCAACTTTTAACTATTTAGAATTAGATCGAAATAACTTATTAGAAAATATAGAACCTAAAATAGAGGTTTTATCAAAAGAAGAAAATGTTTCTAAAATAGAAGATTTAATATTTAATAGAGAAAATAGTACAAGTTATATTTCAGGGTGTAATAAATGCGGAACACAAGAAGATGCAAAAAAAATTGAAAAATATATAGAAGAGAGTTTAAAGAATACAGATGCAGACATTTCAATTGCAAATGAAGGAATTTCTCAGGAGCAGTTAAATGATATGATAAATGCTTTTTCAAGTTTATTAAAATAATTATGTTTACAAAATACTTTTACTTTAAATTATAAGGTATAATATTAGTAGAGTTGAAAAGTTTATAAGGAGATGTAATGAATAATAAAAATGTTGAGAATAATATTCTTATAAATGAAATAGTAGAATTAGAATACGAAATGTTTGATAAAGTCATAGGAATAAATGGAAGGGAGCCTTGTCAAAATGATTATAAAACTTTTTATATAATGAGATACAGTCAACACAAAGTATTCAGTAAACAAACTCTTGAAAGCTACAAAGATGACTTAATAAAAGCAAAAATAGAAAATCGAAATCTTGTCACAGAAAAATATGGGTATATGATGGAAATATCTGATAATGATTATTATGAACGTGTTTTAAAAAATAGATTACCGTTATGTACAAAAGAAAAAATAGATTTGATAAATAATATAATGTTTATTCTGAATAGAGAAAATGATAAATTAAAAAAAAATCATTCTAAAACATATGAAAAATTGAGATTTAATAATCAGGAAAAAGTTATAACAATGGAAGATTATATATTTGGAGAACTAAAGACATATTCAAAAAGAACATTAGAAAACTGGATAAGTGATATTGTATATTTGATTATAAAAGGAGAAAATATTTTTGAAACTATACAAAAGCAAATTATAAATTTTTATAATTTTGAAGATTTAGATAAAACAATAATAAAAATAATTTAGGAGGAATAATTATGGTATCAACATTAAATGCGTTGGGAATGATTGAAACAAAAGGATTAGTAGGAGCAATAGAAGCAGCAGATGCAATGATGAAAGCGGCAAATGTAACATTAGTAGGAAAAGAGCATGTAGGAGGAGGATTGGTAGCGGTATTAGTAAGAGGAGATGTAGGAGCAGTAAAAGCAGCAACAGATGCAGGAGCAGCAGCGGCAGAAAGAGTAGGAGAATTAATATCGGTACACGTAATACCAAGACCACATAATGAAATAGAAGAAATTCTTTTAAAAAAATAATGTAGGAAATCAATTATATTGTAAAAAAATAAAACAAAAATAAAAATGCTTTTTTAATATATTAAACACATATTAAAATATATAAAATATAATTTTGAAAGGGCTCAGTATAGGTTATAATAGAATCAGGTTTAAATAAATTAAAATGGAGGAATAGAGTTATGTCAACATTAAGCGCATTAGGAATGATTGAAACAAAAGGATTAGTAGGAGCAATAGAAGCAGCAGATGCAATGGTAAAGGCAGCAAATGTAACATTAGTAGGAAAAGAACATGTAGGAGGAGGATTGGTAGCGGTATTAGTAAGAGGAGATGTAGGAGCAGTAAAAGCAGCAACAGATGCAGGAGCAGCAGCGGCAGAAAGAGTAGGAGAATTAGTATCAGTGCATGTAATACCAAGACCGCATAATGAAATAGAGGGAATTTTACCTAAGTAGGAAATAATAAAATAGAAAGGGATTTGTTATATGGAAGAAAAAAAACAAAGAGTAATACAGGAATATGTTCCTGGTAGGCAGTTAACACTAGCTCATATAATTGCAAATCCTCAAAAAGATTTAGCTAAAAAAATAGGACTTTCTAATAATGAAGTAAATGCTATAGGTATTTTAACAATTACTCCTGGAGAAGCAGCAATAATTGCAGCTGATTTGGCTACTAAAAGTGCAAACATAGAAATTGGTTTTGTAGATAGATTTAGTGGCTCAGTAGTAATTAATGGTGATATTTCTAGCGTAGAAGCTGCTATTTCAAATGTAGTAGATTATTTTCAAAATGTATTGAAATTCAGTATAGCAGAAATAACAAGGTCATAAAATGAAAAAAATATTATTAATAGGAAAATCTGGATGTGGAAAAACAACTTTGACACAAAGAATAAATGGTATGGATTTGGAATATAGAAAAACTCAAATGATAACATATTCTAATGATATTTTAGATACTCCTGGAGAGTATTTAGAAAATCGAAATTTATACAATGCTTTAATTATAAGTTCTTACGATAGTGATTTAGTAGGAATGGTTTTAGCGAATGATGATTGTGATAGTATATTTCCACCTGGATTTTCTTCAGCATTTACAAAACCAGTAATAGGTATCATAACAAAGTCTGATATGAAAGGTAATACACAAAGAGCAATAGAAAGATTAGAATTAGCAGGAGCATCAAAAATATTTTTATTGAGTGCTTATGAAAACAAAGGAATAGAAGAGCTCATAGAATATTTGGATATAAAATCGGAATAAATTAGAAGGTGATGAAAATATGAATTCATACGGGTACATAGAAACTTTTGGATATGTAACCTCAATAGTTGCAGCAGATGCAGCTTTGAAAGCAGCAAATGTTACCTTGAAAAATTGCTATTTTGTTGAAGGTGGTATAGTCACAATAGAAGTAATGGGAGATGTAGCAGCAGTAACAGCTGCAATAGAGGCTGGCACGCACAGTGCAAAAAAACTTGGGAACTTTTTGTCAAGTAATGTTATTGCCAGAGTGGATAATGAAACTAAAAAGATTTTAATAAACAAATCTACGGTAGTTCAAAAAGTATCAGAAGCTGAAGATACATCTAAAGAAAATACAGTTAAAACTGAGATGCCTATATCTGAAGATTACAATAATGAAAAACAAGAGGAAGATATAGAAAAAAAGTTTTTAGTTGAAAATAAAACTGAAGAAAAAGAACATGTAAGAAAATCAAGAAAAAAATATCAAGATATGAAAGTTATTGAGTTAAAAATGAAAGTTAATAATCTTAAATTAGATTACACATGGAATCAAATAAAAGGAATGACTAAAAAGAAATTAATAGAAATACTAATAAAAAATAATCAGGAGGAATAATTATGGCTACACTAAATGCATTAGGAATGATTGAAACAAAAGGATTAGTAGGAGCAATAGAAGCAGCAGATGCAATGGTAAAGGCAGCAAATGTAACATTAGTAGGAAAAGAGCATGTAGGAGGAGGATTGGTAGCGGTATTAGTAAGAGGAGATGTAGGAGCAGTAAAAGCAGCAACAGATGCAGGAGCAGCAGCGGCAGAAAGAGTAGGAGAATTAGTATCAGTGCATGTAATACCAAGACCACATAATGAAATAGAAGGGATTCTACCTAAAGTAAAAGCAGAGATAGGAGAATCTGAGTAAATTAGAGAGAATATTTCTTATTGAAAGGAAAGTAAAATGGACAAAGATTTAAAGTCAATACAAGAAGTAAGAGATTTACTTAAAGAGGCTAAAGCAGCACAAGAAATATATAGTACATTTTCCCAAGATAAAATTGATGAAATAGTAAAAGAAATTAGCTTAGAGGCTCAAAAGCATGAAGTAGAATTGGCTAAATTAGCTAACGAAGAAACAGGATTTGGTCGTTGGGAAGATAAAGTATTGAAAAATAGACTTGCAGCAGTAGGTGTTTATGAAACAATAAAAGATCAAAAAACAGTAGGTATTTTAACAGAATGTAAAGAAAAAGGATTGATGGAAATAGGAGTTCCCATGGGAATAATAGCAGCTTTAATACCATCAACAAATCCTACTTCTACAACAATATATAAAATAATGATAGCTTTAAAAGCAGGAAATGCTGTAATTGTAAGTCCTCATCCTAACGCTAAAGGTTGTATTATTAAAACAGCAGAATATTTAATAAGGGCAGCCGAAAGAAAAGGAGCTCCTAAAGGATTAATAGGTGTTATACAAACACCAACTTTACAAGCGACAAATGAATTAATGAAACATAAATATACATCTTTAATATTAGCAACAGGTGGAGAAGCAATGGTTCATGCTGCATATAGTTCTGGAACGCCAGCTATAGGAGTAGGACCTGGAAACGGACCATCATTTATTGAAAAAAGTGCGGATATAAAATTAGCAGTTAAAAGAATAATGGATAGTAAAACTTTTGATAATGGTGTTATTTGTGCTTCTGAACAGTCAGTTGTAGTTGAAAATGTTATAAAAGAAGAGGTTATAGAAGAGTTTAAAAGAAATGGTGCTTATTTCTTAAATAAAGAAGAAAGAGATAAAGTTGCTAAAATATTAATGAGAGCAAATAATACTATGAATCCAAAAATAGTAGGGAAAACAGCTCTTTACGTTGCATCTACAGCTGGAATTACAGTTCCTGTTACAACAAAGGTTCTGATTTCTATTGAAACAGAAGTTTCTAATCAAAACCCTTTTTCGCGAGAAAAATTATGTCCTGTATTAGGATTTTATGTGGAAGAGAGCTGGGAGAAAGCTTGCGAAAAATGTATTGAAATATTAAAAAATGAAGGAATTGGACATACAATGTCAATGCATTCAAATAACGTTAATGTTATTAGGGAATTCTCATTAAAAAAACCAGTTTCTAGGTTATTGATAAATACGCCAGCTGCTTTAGGTGGAGTGGGAGCAACAACACATTTGCCACCAGCATTTACACTAGGCTGTGGAACTGTTGGAGGAAGTGCTACTTCAGATAATATAGGGCCATTAAATTTAATTAATATAAGAAGAATAGCCTATGGAAGTAAAGAACTTGAGGATTTAAAAGGTCAAGAAAAAGACAAAATAGGTAACGATAATTATAGTGATATAAAAAACTGTGGATATGATACAAAAGATAAATTAAAAACAGAAAAAATATCAAATTTAAGTCAAGTAGACGAAATAGTAAAGCAAGTGCTAGATGAAATTTATAAAAATAGATAGGGTGTGATTTTAAAATGCCTGTAATAACAGAAGAAAAGTTAAGAAAACTTGAAAAAAATGGCGACTTAAATAATTTGAAAATCACAAGTAAAGATATTCTTACTCCTTCTGCTAGAGAATTTTTAAATAATAGAAAAGTAGAATTTATTAAAGGAGAAGAATTTTCTAAAGAATTAGAAAAAGATAAAGAAGAAGAAAAGGAAACTGAAAAATCTTCTAAAGAAATAAAATACAGAGATTATATAACGGGTGGAATGTACGAAAAAAAACCTGAATATATGACTCAGATATTTGGAAATGATTTGGTAGTAAAAAATCATAAAAGAATAGTTTTAAGAGGAAAGTTTGATTCTTTACAAGCTGAAACTGTTAGGTATTGGAAAAAATATGAAAAAAATAAAAAATTGGAAGCGGATTTTTCACAAGTATACAGATTTATTAGAGATTTATATATTAGTGAAATAGTTGATTCAGAATTCCAAGAACGAGATGTTTTAGGGTACGACATAGACACATTAAAAGAAATTACTCACAATACACATAAATATTATAAAACAGGTCACTTATTTGAAATAAATGCAAATTATGATGAAACTGTTATAGATATTAATAGTTTAAGAGCTTTATCAAGAGAGTGTGAAATATGCGCAGTAGATGCTTTATATAAAGAAGGAAAAGTAGAAAGAGAAGATATGCTAAAAGCATTAAATAGGTTAAGCAGTATATTTTATTTAATGATGTTAAAAGCCAATAGCAGAGAATATAAATAATATTATCTAGGAGAATTTATGGATAGAGCTGAATTAGAAAGAAAAATAAGAGAAGAATTAGAAAAAATTTTAAAAGAAGATAATAATAATAATGAATTTATGGTTGAAGCATCAGGAAGGCATGTTCATTTATCTAAAGAGCATTTAGAGCAATTATTTGGAAAAGGTTACGAATTAACTATAGCTAAAGAGTTATCTCAACCAGGTCAATATGCAGCAAAGGAAAGAATAAGAGTTATTGGTCCTAAAGGAGAATTTTCTAATGTAGTAATTTTAGGGCCTTGTAGAGATTTTTCTCAAGTAGAGTTATCATTAACAGATTGTAAGGATATAGGTATAAAAGGAGTTTTAAGAGAAAGTGGTAAAATTGAAGGCACTCCTGGCATACTAATCGGTGTTGGTGAAAATTATATTCAATTGGATAAAGGAGCTATAGTTGCTAAAAGGCATATTCATATGACTCCTGAAGATGCAGAAAAATTAAATGTTAAAGATAACGAATTAGTTAAAGTAAAAGTAAGCGGAGAAAGACCTGTAATATTTGACGATGTTTTAATAAGGGTAAAAAGTAGTTTTAGACTAAGTATGCATATAGATTACGATGAAGCCAATGCTTGTGGATATACTTCTGGAGTAAAAGGAAGCATAATTAGAGAGTAGGTGTAAATTTTGGAAAAAGATGCTTTGATTGAAATAATAACAAAAAGAGTAGTAGATGAACTTTTAAAAAAGGAAAATTGCTATTCAAATATAAATGCAGAAAAACTTCTTAAAATAGACTTTCTTGGAGATGATGAATATTTAAAAAATAATTTAAAAGAGCATGTTGATATTAATATTATTGAAAATATAGAAGTCCCTTATATTAATGAACAAAAACAAAGCGAAGAAAAAACATTAGTTGTTTCAAATTTATGTTTAACTAATCTCTTATATGTATCTCAAGGAAAGAAAAATTTTATAGTAGAGTATTTATTAAATGGGGGAAATGTTTATTTAATAGAAGAAGGTTTAGAGTATAAAAAATATACGTCACCTAAAAATTTATTAAAACTATATGATGAGTATACTAATAAGATAAAATCGTTTGGAGTTAAAATAATAAAAAGAGATGAAATTACGAATATACTAAAAAATAAAGAAAATGTGTACATTAAAGGAGTAATTACAGAAAGTAAGTTGAGGGAATTAAATATAAAAAATAAGAGAATTGTTTTAAAAAATAATAGTCAAATAACTTCTTTAGCGCAAGATTATATAAAACAAAATAATATTGAAGTTTATTATGAAAGAGGACAATAAGATGTTAATAGGAAAAATTGTTAATAATGTTTGGGCAACAAGAAAAGATGAAAAACTAAAAGGATTAAAATTAATGGTTGTTGAGCTAGAAGGAGAGATACAGACGAGTAAAACTATAGTAGCTGTGGATTATATAGGAGCAGGAGAAGGAGATAGGGTGATTATAGTCACAGGAAGCTCTGCTAGGCATGTTTTTGATGCAGATACACCAGTTGATGCTACTATCGTGGGAATAATAGATAGTTTGGAATCTGAAGATAAGGAGTAGTATAATGGGAAAAAAATTAATAACGGCTGTAAATTATTTAGACTACATTTGTGATAATAAATTATTTATAACAAGTGATGTAATTGTTACTCCTGGAGCAAAAGACAAAATACGAAAAGATGGAGTAGAAATTATATATAATAAAGATAGTTCTTGTGAAAATAAAGAAATTCCAAGTAATAAAGAAATAGAGAAAAAAATTATTGAAATGTTAGTAAAAGATTTTGGAATAACAGATCCTGAAGTAATAAAAAAAATATTACAAAAAGTAAAAGATTTGATTTAAAGGGGAGTGAAACTATTGGAAATGTTTCAAATAAAACCAGATATATATTATGGACCTAACTCTCTTGATATATTAAGAACTTTAAATATAAAAAAAGTTTTTTTAGTAACAGATGAAAATATGATTAAATTAAAAGTGTCTGATAAAATAACAAATATACTTAAAGCTAGAGGAATAGAAGTAAAAATCTATTCAGATGTAAAACCTGATCCTACAGATGAAGAAATAATAAAAGGAATGATGGAGTTAGGACCGTATTCTCCAGATTGCATTATAGCTTTGGGTGGAGGCTCACCAATAGACGCTTGTAAAGCAATGTTATATTTTATAAATAAAATAAAATCTGCTATAGGAGAAGAATATAAGACTAAATTTATATCTATACCTACAACAAGTGGAACAGGTTCAGAAGTGACTTCTTATTCTGTTGTTACTTTAGGTAGTAAAAAAATACCACTTAGTAGTATAGAAATGCTTCCAGATATAGCGATATTGTATCCTGAATTTATAAAAACCCTACCTCCAGAGATAATTGCTGATACAGGGATGGATGTTCTTACTCACGCAATTGAGTCATATGTATGTAAAGTAAGCAATCTTTTTACAAAAACTTTGTCATTGGGAGCAATAAAAACTGTATTCTCAGATTTAGTGAATAATTATATGAATCCTGAACTCGAAAGAGAAAGAATAGATTTACAAATAGCTTCTTGTATGGCAGGAGCAGCTTTTAGTAATTCAGCATTAGGTATTAACCACAGTATTGCACATTCTTTAGGAGGAAGGTTTCATAAGGCTCATGGAAGATTAAACGCAATGATTATGCCTAAAGTAATAAGATTTAATGCACAAAATAAAGAGGCTGCAAAACTTTATTGTGAAATATCTAGATCCTTAGGATTTAATCCAAAAAATGATATTGAAGGAGTGGAATATTTAGTAAAAGCTATAGAAATAAGAAGTAGTAAAATGAAAATTCCTAATAAATTAAGAGATTTAAATATACCTAAAGAAAAATTTATATCAGAAATTGACGGAATGATAGAACAAATAGAAAATGATATTTGTACAACATACAATCCTAGAAAATTTACTAAAAATGAAATGAAAGATTTATTATTGAGTTTATATTAAAAAAATAAAAAGCCAAGCTAAAAACTTGCTTTTTACAGGATTAAAATCAGGTTTTTAGTTTATTTTATCCATAATTATGTAGAATAGGAGTTTTTTATGATAGAGGAAATAATAAGTGTAGGAATAGACATAGGAACTTCTACAACGCAACTTATATTTTCAAAAATATATATTGAAAACAGAGGCTCTGCTTTTACAGTTCCTCAAATAAAAATTATAGGAAAAGAAGTAATATATAGAAGTGATATATATATAACTCCTTTAGAAACAGAGAGTAAGATAGATGCAAAAAAAGTTAAAGAGTTGATAGCTTTAGAATATAAAAAAGCAAATATAAAATATGAAGATGTTTCCACAGGAGCTGTAATTATAACGGGAGATACGGCTAGAAAAGAAAATGCAAAAGAAGTTTTAGAATTGCTTAGTGGTATGGCGGGAGATTTCGTAGTAGCTACTGCTGGTCCAGATTTAGAAAGTATTATAGCAGGAAAAGGCTCTGGTGCATATACATTTTCAGAAGATAAAAATACCAATATAATAAACTTTGACATCGGTGGAGGGACTACAAATATAGTCGTGTTTAATAAAGGAGAAGTAGAAGATACTACTTGCCTTGATATCGGCGGAAGACTTATAAAAATTGATGATAATGGAAATGTTTATTATATATTCAAAAAAATGTTTTATATAGCAGAAGACGTAGGAGTAAATTTAAAAATAGGTGAAAAATTAAGTGAGTTTGATACAAGAAAAATTTGTAAGAGAATGGGTGAATTAATTTTTGAGAGTATAAATTTAATTCCAAAAACAGAATTATATAAAAAAATTGTTACTGATAAAGATTTTAGAAAAGAAATAAAAGAAATAAAATATTATTCTTTTACAGGTGGAGTGGCTGATTTTATTTATGATAAATTAGAAAAAAATTTATTCAAATATAATGATATTGGAATCATATTAGGTGAAGAAATATTGAAATTAGTTAATCAAATGGAAATTAATATTATAAAATTAAGTGAAACTATAGGAGCAACAGTTGTAGGAGCAGGAAATCATACAACAGAAATAAGTGGGAGTACAATAACTTACTCAGAAGGAATATTTCCTATAAAAAATATTCCTGTGTTAAAGTTAAGTGAATTAGACGAAAAACTTTCTTATTCTGAATTAGAAAATATATTAGAAAGAAAATTGGAATGGTTCAATACTAAAAATGAAAAAGGTGTAGAAAAAGAAAATGTAGCTATTGCACTAAGAGGAAAACATAATATGGATTATTCAGATATAATGGAATTATCTAAAGTTTTAAGTAATGTAGCAAATAAAAAATTAAATTTTGATTTTCCTTTAGTCATTATAGTAGAAAACGATATGGCAAAGGTTTTAGGTCAATGTATAAAATTAAATTTAGAAAGACGTGATATAATCTGTATCGATAAAGTAAAAGTAAAAGATGGGGATTATATTGATATTGGAGCTCCTCTAGGTATGGGGAATGTATTGCCAGTAGTGGTAAAGACATTAGTTTTCAATTATTAAGGATTAAGTAAAAACAAATTTAAATGCTTTTAGAAGAGGTGAATTAAATGATATTAAAAACTAGATTGTTTGGTCGTAGTTATGAGTTTAAATCAGTAAAAGAAGTGCTAGCCAAAGCTAATGAGTACAAATCAGGAGATGAATTAGCTGGGGTGTCTGCAAAAAATGCTGAAGAAAGAGTAGCTGCAAAAGCAGTATTATCTGAATTAAAGTTATCTGATTTAAGAAATAATCCTGTAGTACCTTACGAAGAAGATGAAGTAACGAGAATTATTCAAGATGATGTAAATGAAAAAATTTATGATGAAATAAAAAATTGGACAGTAAGTGAGTTTAGAGAATGGATACTTAGTATAAAAACTACAGGCGAAGATATAAAAAGAGTGAGCAAAGGGTTAACAAGTGAAATGGTAGCTGCTGTCACAAAATTAATGGGAAATATGGACTTAGTTTCAGCTGCAAGTAAAATAAGAATAAAAAAATTCTGTAATACAGAAATAGGTGGAGATGATATTCTAGCGGTGAGATTACAACCAAATCATACAACAGATGACCCAGATGGAATTATGTTATCTGTGTATGAAGGTTTAAGTTATGGAATAGGAGATGCTTTAATAGGATTAAATCCAGTTGATGACAGTGTGGATAGTGTTAAAAGAGTACTAGAAAGATTTAATGAGATAAAAACAAAATGGGATATACCAACACAAATTTGTGTACTAGCTCATGTAACAACACAAATGGAAGCAGTAAAACAAGGTGCTCCTACAGATTTAATATTTCAAAGTATAGCAGGATCTGAAAAAGGAAATGAAGCTTTTGGAATAGATGGAAAGATGATAGAAGAAGCAAGGCAATTAGCGCTAAAATATGGTACAGCTTCAGGACCGAATGTAATGTATTTTGAAACTGGACAAGGTTCAGAATTATCTTCAGAAGCACATCACGGAGCAGACCAAGTAACAATGGAAGCTAGATGTTATGGATTTGCAAAAAGATTTGATCCGTATATCGTAAATACAGTTGTTGGATTTATAGGACCAGAATATTTATATGATAGTAAACAGGTTATAAGAGCTGGTCTTGAAGATCATTTTATGGGTAAATTAACAGGTATTTCAATGGGAGTAGATGCATGTTATACTAACCATATGAAAGCAGATCAAAATGATATAGAAAATTTAGAAATGCTTTTAACTATAGCAGGAGTAAATTATTTTATGGGAATACCTGCAGGAGATGATATAATGTTAAATTACCAAACAACTCCATATCATGACAGTGCTACACTAAGAGAAATGTGTAAAAAAAGACCTATAAAACCATTTGAAGAATGGTTAGAAAAAATGGGAATATTAAAAGATGGAAAACTTACGGAAAGAGCAGGAGATGCTTCAATTTTCTTAAAATAGGGAGGAAAAGTAATGTTATCAGATAAAGAGCTTAAAGAAATAATAGGTAAAATAATGAACGAAATAGAAGTTGGTAAGAATGTTGCTCCAATACAAGGTGTAAATAAAACATCAGAAACTTCTAAAATAGAAAGTGGAAAATTAAAGGATATAGGTGCAATAAATATAAAAGATCAAATGCTAGTGGATAATCCTGAAAATAGAGATGAGTATATGAAGTTAAAACAAAAAACTTCTGCAAGACTTGGTATAGGAAGAGCAGGAAGTAGATTTAAGACTGATGTTCTTTTAAGATTTAGAGCTGATCATGCAGCAGCACAAGATGCCGTATTTAATGATGTTCCAAAGGAATTTCTAGAAGAAATTGGATTGTTTGAAGTTACGAGTGAATGTGAAAGTAGAGATCAGTACATAACAAGACCTGATTTAGGTAGAAAAATAGGAGAAGAAGGAATAAAAATAATAAATGAGAAGTGTAAAAAAAATCCTACAATACAAATAGTAATTTCAGATGGATTGAGTTCTACAGCTGTGGAGGCTAATGCTAAAAATATTCTTCCAGCATTGGAAAATGGATTAAAAGGATATGGAATAGATGCAGGAACAACTTTTTTCATAAAATATGGAAGAGTTGGATCAGGAGATCATGTAGGTGAATTAGTAAATGCTGATGTTGTTTGTATGTTAATAGGAGAGAGACCAGGATTGACTACAGCAGAAAGTATGAGTGCTTACATAACTTATAAAGCACATGTAGGTATACCTGAAGCAAAAAGAACAGTTGTTTCAAATATTCATAAAGACGGAACACCGTCTTCAGAAGCTGGGGCTCATGTAGCTACTTTAATAAAAAAAATACTAGATGCAAAAGCTTCAGGACAAGATTTAAAATTATAAAACAAAAAAATAATTTAATGTAAATTTAGGAGGAAACATGAAAGGTGATAAATTAAAAGCTAGTGTTTTAGCTACAAGATTAATTCCAAATGTAGATAGTGCTATGATAAAAGAATTTGGGTTACCAGAAGGACATAGAAGTCTTGGTATATTAACATCAGATTGTGATGATGTTACTTATACAGCGTTAGATGAGGCTACAAAAAAAGCTGTAGTTGAAGTAGTGTATGCTAAATCATTTTATGGCGGAGCAGCAAATGCAAATACAAAATTAGCAGGTGAAGTTATAGGTATATTATCAGGTCCAACTCCTGCAGAGGTTAAAAGTGGGCTAGATTCAGCCGTTGATTTTATTAGAAACGAAGCAGCATTTGTAAGTGCTAATGATGACGATACAATAGCATATTACGCACACTGTATTTCAAGAACAGGAACTTACTTATCAAAATCAGCAGGAATAGAAGAAGGAGAAGCATTAGCTTATTTAATTGCTCCTCCATTAGAAGCAATGTATGCTTTAGATGTAGCTTTAAAATCAGCAGATGTTAGATTAGTATCTTTTTATGGACCACCTTCAGAAACAAACTTTGGTGGAGGATTATTGACAGGAAGTCAGTCTGCTTGTCAATCAGCTTGCGATGCTTTTGCTGAAGCAGTAAAAGCAGTAGCAGATAAGCCGATTGAGTAAAAAAATATAATACAATTTTAATTTAGGAGGAAAAATGGATATAAGTACAGTTATACTTTACATAATGGTTGTTTTCATGGTTATTGGTGGAGTAGATAAAATTTTAGGAAATAAGCTTGGGTATGGAGAAAAATTTGAAGAAGGAATATTAGCCATGGGATCTTTAGCAGTTGCAATGGTTGGAATAATATCATTAGCTCCTGTTTTAGCAAATTTATTAAATCCAATTATAGTTCCAATATATTCAACGTTAGGAGCAGACCCTTCAATGTTCGCTACAACATTACTTGCTAACGACATGGGAGGTGCTCCATTGGCATTGTCAATGGCACAAGATCCTCAATCAGGATTGTTTGCTGCTTTCATATTGGGATCTATGATGGGACCAACAATAGTTTTTACAATTCCTGTAGCATTAGGAATAATAAGAAAGGAAGATAATCCATTTTTAGCTAAAGGTATATTATCAGGTATAACAACAATACCTTTAGGATGTTTAATTGGAGGATTAGTAGCTGGATTTCCAATAGGAATGATTTTAAGAAACTTAATACCTATAATAATATTTTCAATTTTAATAATTATAGGATTGTGGAGAATACCTGAAAAAATGACAAAAGGATTTACCGTTTTTGGGAAAGGAGTTGTTATAGTTATAACAATAGGTCTAATAGCAGCAATTATAGAGGCTTTAACAGGTTTTGTTGTTATTCCAGGAATGGGACCAATAAGTGAAGGTTTAGAAACAGTTGGAGTTATTTCAATAGTTCTTGCTGGAGCGTTTCCTCTTGTTCACTTCATTACAAAAGTTTTTGAAAAACCGTTAAAATCAATAGGGCAAAAATTAGGAATGAATGAAGCTGGAGCAGCTGGATTAGTAGCTACTCTAGCAAATAATATCCCTATGTTTGGAATGTTAAAAGATATGGATTCAAATGGTAAAATAATGAATATAGCATTTGCAGTTAGTGCGGCTTTTGTTTTTGGAGATCATCTTGGATTTACAGCAGGATATGCAAATGGACAATATAAAAATATGATATTTCCAATGGTTGCAGGTAAATTAGTAGCAGGAATAACAGCTATATTTGTAGCAAAAATGCTATTTGGTGAAAAAAAAGAAAAAAATGTGTAGTTAAAAAAAGTTTTTATAAAAATATGGAGGTCAAATGAAATTAAGTGTTAAGAATATAATAATATTAATTTTTTCGTTATTCACTTTAAATATACTGGCAGCTAATATTGACGAAGGAAGATGGGTTCCTAAAAATAGGGAAGTTCTATCAAAACTTATAGATGAAAATAAAAATAAAGGAAATTATGTAATTTTCGATTGGGATTACACATCTATTTATCAAGATACTCAAGAAAATCTATTTAGATATCAAATAGATAAATTAAAATTTAAAATGACACCAGAAGAATTTTCAAGAGCTATAAGAAAAGATATTCCGTTAGATAATTTTTCTGACGAATATAGAAATACAAGTGGTGGTAGTATAAATATAACAAAAATAGGTAATGATTTAGATAAAAGATATGCATTTATTTATGAAAACTATATAAAAAATAAAAAAATGAGCTTAGAAGAAATTCACAAAACAGAAGAATTTAAAGATTTCAGAGGTAAATTAGCATTTTTATATGAAGCTATCGGAGGAAGTTTTTCTCACGATGTATCATATCCTTGGGTATTATATTTATTCCATGGAATGACACAAAATGAAGTAAAAGAATTAACTAAAGAAGCAAATGATTTTGGAATAGGAAATAGACTTGGAAAATATGTCCTTGAATCTAGTGATAGATTGACAGGAGAAACAGGTAAAGTTACATATGAATACAAAAGTGGATTAAGAACTCAGCCTGAAATAGCTAATTTATTCCATGAATTTGAAAAAAATGGTATAAAAGTTTATGTGGTTACAGCTTCTTTAGAAGATGTAGTAAGAGTGTTTGCTACGGATAAATCATATGGATATAATGTAAGTTCAGAAAATGTTTATGGCATGAGATTAGAAATGGTAGGAGACAAATATACTGCACAATATAGAAAAGATTATCCTCAAACACAGACAAAAGGAAAGGTTGAGGTAATAAATAGATTTATAAAACCTAAACATAATGGAAGAGATCCTATTTTAGTTGCTGGAGATAGTGTTGGAGATGAAAACATGCTAAAAGAATACAAAGGGACGAAAGTATTACTTATTATGAAAAGAAAAGATAAATTAGATGATTTAGTTAAAGATAAAAGATCATTAATTCAAAAAAGAAATGAAATAACAGGATTATTATCTCCAGAAAATTAGAAGTATTGGGAGGAAGAAACATGGAATTAAAAGATTTAGACAGAGCGACTCTAGAACAAATATTACGAAAAGTAGTAGCAGAAGAATTAAATAAAAAAACTAGTGGATTTGAAAAATATATGGATGCTAGCGGTGTTGGAGTAGTAAAAGCATCCACTGTTAAACCTGAAAGATTTGATACTGGCAATCCAAATGATAAAGTTTATTTAACAGATGTCTTTACTTTGGAAGAAAATGATAAGCTTAGTTGTGGAATAATGGAAATGGAAGAATCAGCTTTTGATTGGACATTAAATTATGATGAAATTGACTATGTTATAGATGGAACATTAGAAATAATAATAGATGGACGTACTATAACTGGAAATAGAGGAGATATAATATTAATTCCTAAAGGTTCTAAAATTAAATTTAGTACACCAAATTTTACTAGATTTTTATATGTAATTTATCCTGCAAATTGGCAAGATAATATTAATAAATAGTTAATAAAAATTAATAAAATGAGAATATTTTCCACAATAATAGTTTTAATAAAGAAATTTGATATTATTAATTTAAAATTATTCTCATTTTATGTTTAAATTAAATTGTAAGAAATAAAAAAATAATGTATAATAAAAAAAAGTTGTAGGTGTTTAAAACTTAATAAGGAAATCGGTTAGAATCCGATACAGCCCCCACTACTGTGATGCAGACGAAAACACATATCCACTGAAGTAAAAAACTTTGGGAAGGGTGTTATTAGAATGAAGCTAGTCAGGAGACTTACCTATTAACTATATATTGCAATTTTCTGGGAAGGGAAAATTTAATATGTATTGAAAATATATGATCTAAAGTATTATATATAGATTTTGAATATATATTAAATTCAGCTTTTAAAGCTGATTTTTTTTTCAGGAGAATAAAGAAAAGGAAGTGAAAAAATGAAAAAATTAAATATTTTAATTATAGGTATGATATTAGTTATATCTATTAATGGATTTTCAATGCATATTATGGAAGGTTTTTTACCAATAAAATGGGCGGGATTTTGGTTTCTAGTATGTTTACCTTTTTGGTTTTTAGGAATTAAAAAATTATCTAAAATTTCTAAAGGAAGTACTCAAGATAAAATGGTTTTAGGTCTAGCAGGGGCCTTTATATTTGTACTTTCTGCACTAAAAATACCATCAGTAACAGGGAGTTCTTCTCATCCTACTGGAGTAGGATTATCTGCAATATTATATGGCCCTTTTATAACATCAATATTGGGTACAATTGTATTAATATTTCAGACTGGATTATTAGCCCATGGAGGGTTTTCAACTTTAGGAGCGAATAGTTTTTCTATGGCTATAGTGGGTCCTATAGTGTCTTTTAGTTTATTCAAGCTATTATACAAAAAAAATAAGAGTTTAGCAGTATTTTTAGCGGCGTCATTAGGGAATATGACAACTTATATAGTCACTTCAGCACAATTAGCTTTTGCAAATCCATCAGAAACAGGTGGCGTAATGGAATCTTTTATTAAATTTGCCATGATATTTGCAATAACTCAAATACCATTAGCACTAATCGAGGGATTATTGACAAATGTAATAATAAATATTCTTGATAAATATGAAGTGAAACAAGAGGTGAGGATATAGTGTTAAAAGAAAAAAAAATTATGAAAAAAAATATTATTCTAATTTTATTAGTAGTTATAATAGGAATTTTTCCTTTATTAACAATTAGAAATTCAGAATTTAGCGGAGTAGATGGAAAAGCTGAAGAAATAATTCAGGAAATAAATCCTAATTATAAACCTTGGCTTGAAAATATTGTAAAGTTGCCTGGTGGTGAAACAGAAAGTTTATTATTTGCATTACAAGCGGCTTTAGGAGCAGGAGTTATAGGATATGTTTTAGGATATCTTAAAGGAGAAAGAAAAAATGCTAATAGATAGAATATCTTATAGAAATTCTATTAAAAATATAAATCCTATAATAAAGATATTTTTGGCATTTATAGTTTTAATTTTAATTTTAGTAACAAATAATATAGAACTATTTATTTTTAATTTTATTGTTGCAAATTGTATTATGTTGTTTATTATAAAAGTAAAAATAAAAGAATTAGTACAATTATATGCTATTCCAATGTTTTTTATATTAACAACGATAATTTCCATTTTATGGGTAAAAGGAGATGTAACGATATTTATTTTACGGTCAATGACATCTATTTCGGTTGTATATACGTTAATATGCTCTACGCCAATAATAGATTTTGATTATGTATTTTATAAATTGAAATTTCCAAAAATATTTAGGGAGCTATTTTTATTAATATATAAGTATATATTTGTATTATTTGATGTAAAAAATAAATTATTAGATGCTCAAAAATCAAGATTAGGATATTTCAAATATAAAAACAGCATAAAATCTTTTTCGATATTAGCAGTTTCTATTTTGAGAAAAACAGAATATTATAGTTCTAGTTCTTACAAGGCAATGGAATCAAGACTTGGAAAAGAATTTCTATTTTTGCATAGAAAATATGATAAAATAGGTAAAGAATTATGGTTAATTTATTTAATTTTAATAATAAATTTATTTTTGGTGGTAAAAATATATGCTTAAATTAGAAAATATTTATTTTTCCTATGATAAAGGAAAAGAAGTTTTGAAAAATATATCTATTGATATAGAAAAAGGAAAGAAAATTATTTTTTTGGGTGAGAATGGATCTGGAAAATCAACATTATTCTTTTTGTTAAATGGAATATTGAAAAAAGATAGCGGAGATATATTTTTAGAAAATAAAAAAATAAAATATAAGAAAAAAGATTTAGATGAACTTAGAAGAAAAGTCGGAGTTGTTTTTCAAGATCCTGATATACAAATATTTGCTCCTACTGTTTTTCAAGAAATAGCTTATGGATTAGAAAATATAGGTTTTTCTATAAATGAAATAGAAAGTAAAGTTGAAAAAATTTTAAAAGAATTAGAATTAAATGACTTAAAAGAAAATCCTTGTCATCATCTAAGTTATGGGCAGAAAAAAAGAGTAAGCATAGCGTCTATTGTTGCAATGAATCCTGAAGTTTTAGTTTTAGACGAACCGACAGCATGGCTTGATCCTAAAAATATAAAAAAGATAACTGATATATTAGAAGATTTAAATAAAAAAGGGAAAACGATTATTATTTCAACTCATGATATTGATTTTGCTTATGATATAGCTGATTATATATATATACTACATAATGGTATAATATTAAAAAAAGGGAGTAGAGATGAAATTTTTGAAGATTTTGAATTTTTTAAAAAATTAAATTTTAATATTCCAAATAAATTAAAAATTAAAAAGTTTTTAAACAAAAAAGATATAAATATAGAAGAATACGATAAGTTTTTAAAGGAGAATTTTTAAAATGAAAAAAATACTTATATCTGGAACAATGAGTGGAAGTGGAAAAACTACAGTGAGTAATATTCTCATGGCCTCTCTTGAAAATGTAGCTCCTTTTAAAATAGGACCTGATTATATAGATCTTAGTTATCATGAATTATTTACAGGGAATAAGTCTTATAATTTAGATGCTTTCATGTTTGATTATAAGACTTTAAAGAATATATTTGAAATAAACAGTAAAGGTAAAAATATTTCTATAGTTGAAGGTGTAATGGGGCTTTATGATGGATTGGGACATGAAAAAGATAATTTTAGTACAGCTCACGTATCAAGAATATTAGAGATCCCTGTAATTCTAGTTGTTAATGGAAAAGGGACTTCAACGAGTGTGGCAGCTGAAGTTTTGGGATTTAAAATTTTTGATGAAAATGTAAAAATAAAAGGAGTTATCTTAAATAATGTCTCATCAGAGAAATTATATTTTAATTTGAAGGAAGCTGTAGAGAAATATACGGGAATAGAATGTGTAGGATATATTCCAAGAAATGAAAAACTTTCTGTAGAAAGCAGACATTTAGGATTGAAGCAGGCTTTTGAATTAAATTGTGATGAATATTTGGATGAAAAGAAAAAATTATTAAAAAAAATAGGAAATGAATGTTTAGATTTGAAAAGAATAATGGAAATATCTCAAGAATTTGAAAGTAATATTACAATGGATGATTTTGAAGGATTAAAGGAACTTAAAGATAAATATTTAGGTAAAAAAATAGCTGTTGCCAAGGATGGAGCTTTTTCTTTTTATTATAATTCAAATTTAGATTTAATAAAATACAGTGGAATAGAAATAGAGGAGTTTAGCCCTATAAAAGATGAAAATATACCAGAAGGAGTTTCATTAATATATTTAGGGGGAGGATATCCAGAGCTTTATGCAAAAGAGCTTTCTGAAAATAAAAATATGATAGAAAGTATAAGAAAAGCTTATGAAAAAGGGGTTAAAATATATGCTGAATGCGGAGGATTTATTTATTTAACAAATAAATTACATACGGTAGAAGGAAGAACTTTTGAATTTTCCAAAATATTTGATATAGAAATTTCAATGAGAGATAGATTAAATATAGGGAAATTTGGATATATTAATATAAAATGTAATGAAAAAAATATAAAAGGTGAAAATTTAGAAATTAAAGGACATGAATTTCATTATTCAGAAATTACTGAAAATAATGAAATTAATAAAAATAATAAAGAAAATTTTTATAATATATCAAAAAATGATGGCAGAAAATGGTATTGTGGGTATAAGAAAAAAAGTGCATTAGCAGGCTATCCTCATATTTCATTTTTTTCAAATATTGAATTTTTTAAATATTTGGTTGAAAGATTGTAAATGAGTAATTTGTTTATTATTTAAAATGTAGTATAATAAAAATATTAATAAAAATATAAATTATCTAGGAGGATAAATGACATATATTAAATCACCAATGGACATAGAAAAAAGAAGTTTTGAAATTATTACAGAAGAATTAGGCGATAAGGTAAAAAAATTTACGTCAGAAGAGTTACCAATTGTAAAAAGAGTTATCCACACAACAGCTGACTTTGAATATGCAGATTTAATAGAATTTAAAAACGATGCAATAGAATCAGCGATAGAAGCTCTAAAGTCAGGATGTAAAATTTATTGTGACACAAATATGATTGTGAATGGACTAAATAAATCTATTCTTTCCAAGTTTGGAGTGGAGGCCTATTCTCTTGTAGGAGATATTGAAGTGGCAAAAGAAGCTACGAAAAGGGGAGTTACAAGATCAATAGTAGGATTGGAAAAAGCATTAAAAGATAAGGATACAAAAATATTTTTAATAGGAAATGCCCCTACAGCACTTTATACATTGCTTGAAAAAATGAATAATAATGAAAAACCAAAATTAGTGGTTGGTGCTCCTGTAGGATTTGTGGGAGCAGCAGAATCGAAAGAAGAGTTGTCAAAATACAATGTTCCATATATAAGAATTAAAGGAAGAAAAGGTGGTAGTACAGTTTCTGTTTCTATACTTCACGGAATACTTTATCAAATATATCAAAGAGAAAGTTATTAATTTAAATATAAAGAAAATTTATAAAAAATAAAATAATAAAGAAAGTATAAAAATAAATGGAAATAAATAAAGAATATGTATATTTTAACGGTAAAAAACTAAGATACGGATATACGACAGGTAGTACAGCTACTGCTGCAACTAAAGCAGCTCTGGAGTTACTTTTAAATAATGAAAAAAATTTAAAAGAAGTCAAAATAACAGTTCCTGCCGGAGATATATTAACAATTCCTATAAAATTTTTAGAAAAAAATGAAAATTATGTAATAGCTTCTGCATTAAAAGATGGCGGAGATGATCCAGATGTTACCCATGGGATAGAAATTTTATCTAAAGTAAGTTTTAGAAAAGATGATAAGATAAATATTTTTGGAGGAAAAGGAGTAGGTAAAATTACTAAAATAGGTCTTCCAGTTGAACTTGGTAAATCAGCAATAAATCCTGTACCTATGCAAATGATTTCAAATGTAGTATCACAACTGATTCCTAAAGGAAAAGGAGTAGATGTTGAAATAATAGTTCCACAGGGAGAAGAAATTTCTAAAAAAACATTAAATAGTAAACTTGGAATAATAGGAGGGATTTCTATTTTAGGGACAACAGGAATAGTAAAACCTATGTCTGAAGAATCTTGGAAAAGTTCCTTGGCAATTGAACTTAAACAATCTATTACTGAAAATAATACAAATGAAGCAATATTTCTATTTGGAAATAGAGGTAAGAGTTATTTGAAAGATAATTTTCCGCACAGATCAAATCAAGGAATTGTAATAAGTAATTTTGTAGGATATATGTTTGATCGTGCATGCGAATACGGAGTAAAAAAAGTTTATTTTATAGGTGAATTGGGGAAATTCGTTAAAATAGCGGGGGGTATATTTCAAACTCATAGTAGGGTTTCCGATGCAAAAATGGAAATAATGGCTTCAAATGCTCTTCTTATAGGAGAGAAAGTAGAGAATGTATTAAAAATACTTCATTCTAATACTACTGAAGAAGCTACTCAGTATGTTGAAAAAGAAGAAGTTTATAATTTTATGTCAGAAAAATCAAAACAAAAATGTGAAGAATATTGCAGAAGAAATGGATGGGATTTAGAAGTGGAGACTCTTATAATTTCCGCAGAAAAAAAGGTTTTGGGAGCAAGTGAAAAATTTTTTGAAAAATTTTAATGAAAATATAAAAAATAGAAAGAGAACAATATGAAAAAAATAAATATATTAGGATTAGGCCCTGGGAGTCTTGATTATATATTGCCAGCAGTTTTAAAAAAAATTGAGGAATCAGATATTATTATAGGAGGAAAAAGACATATAGAAAGTTTGGGTAAATATTCTGAAAATAAGAAATGTTACCATATAACGGCAGATTTACATGGGGTAATTGATTTTATTAATCAGAATAGAGAAAAAAATCAAATATCATTAGTGTTATCAGGAGATTCTGGATTTTATAGTATGCTTACTTTTATAAAAAAATATTTTAATGAAATAGAACTCGAGACTTTACCTGGAATTTCATCTATACAGTATATGTTTGCAAAAATATCAGATTATTGGCATGATGCTTATATATCAAGTGTTCACGGGAAAAAAATAAATTATGTAGAAAAATTAAAAGAATATGGAAAAGTTGGACTTTTGACTGACAATAAAAATACACCTCAAGAAATCTCAAAGACTTTAACCGACAATGGTCTTGGGGAGACCAAAATTTACATAGGAGAAAATCTTTCTTATAAAAATGAAAAAATATATGAATTTAAAGCTTGTAAATTAAAAGATTATAAAGATAAATTTGAAATGAATGTTGTAATTTTAAAAGGTGAAGTGAAAAAATAAAGGTATTAATCTATTAAATTAAGAAATTATTAGTTTAAATATATAAATTAGAAGGGAAAATAAGAATAATAATGTATCATATAAAAGATGAAGATTTTGTCAGAGGAAAGATTCCTATGACAAAGGAAGAAGTAAGAGCAATAAGTATTGCAAAATTGGAAATTAAAGATACTGATATATGCCTTGATATAGGAGGTGGAACTGGTTCAATAAGTGTAGAAATGGCTTTTTTTGCTAAAAATGGACATATATATACAATAGAACAGAACAATGAAGCAGTTAAACTTATAGAAGATAACTATAAAAAGTTTAATATAAAGAATTTAACGCTAATTCATGGTAAGGCTCCAGAAGTGTTAGATGGAATAAATACAAAATTTGACAAAATTTTTATTGGAGGTTCTGGTGGAAATTTATCAGATATTATAAAATATTCTTATAATATGTTAAATGATGGAGGAATTTTAGTGTTAAATTTTATAGTTTTAGAAAACACATTTGAAGCTATTAATAACATAAAAGAAGAAAAGTTTAAGGATATTGACATAACTCAAGTTATGATTAGTAAAAACAGAAAAATTAAAGATTTTAATATGATGATATCAGAAAATCCTATTTATGTAATAACGGCTAAAAAATAAATATATAAATATAAAAAAGGAGAAAAATGATAAATAAAAAAGGAAATTTTTTTGGTATAGGAGTAGGAGTAGGAGATTCTGAAAATATAACAATAAAGGCGATAAAAAAGTTATCTGAAGTTGATACTGTAATTCTTCCTGAAGCAAAGATTGGGGAAGGAAGCGTAGCTTTTGATATAGTGAAAGAATATGTAAAAGAAAATGTAGATAAGATATTTTTAGAATTTCCAATGTTAAAAGATGTAGAAGCTAGAAAAATATTTAGAAAAAATAACGCAAATATAATAAATGATGAATTGTCCAAAGGTAAAAATGTAGCGTTTTTAACAATTGGAGATCCTATGACTTATAGTACTTATACTTATGTTTTAGAACATATATTAGAGGATGTAAAAGTTGAAACAATTTCTGGAATTAATTCGTTTAATAGTATTGCAGCAAGATTAAATATACCTTTAATTATAGGAGATGAAGATTTAAAGGTGATTTCTGTAAATAATAAAACTGATTTTTATAAAGAGATAGATAATAATGATAATATAGTTTTTATGAAGATAAGTAGAAATTTTCAAAAAATAAAAAAAGCAATATTAGAAACAGGAAATAAGGATAATGCAGTTATAGTTTCTGACTGTGGAAAAGAAAATGAAAAAATTTATATGGATATAGAAGAAATACAAGAAATCCCTTATTTTTCAACATTACTTTTAAAGAAGAAAGGTTTTTCAAAATGGAAAAGGTTTATTTTATAGGAGCAGGTCCTGGGGACCCAGAATTAATAACAATAAAAGGGCAAAGAATAGTAAAAGAAGCAGATGTGATAATATATGCGGGTTCTTTAGTTCCTAAAGAAGTTATAGATTGTCATAAAAAAAGTGCAGAAATATATAATTCTGCAAGTATGTCATTAGAGGAAGTAATAGATGTTATTGTATCATCTGTTAGATTAAATAAAAAAGTTGCTAGAGTACACACAGGAGATCCTTCAATTTATGGAGCTCATAGAGAACAAATGGATATACTTGATAAATATGAAATAGAATATGAAGTTATACCTGGAGTAAGTTCGTTTTTAGCTTCAGCAGCTTCAATAAAAAAAGAATTTACACTGCCTAATGTGTCTCAAACTGTAATTTGTACCAGAATAGAAGGGAGAACACCTGTTCCTGAAAAAGAAAGTTTAGAGAGTTTGGCAAAACATAGAGCGTCCATGGCAATATTTTTATCAGTGCAGATGATAGATAAGGTTGTAGAAGCGTTATTAACTTCTTATCCAATATCAACACCCATAGCTGTAATCCAGCGTGCTACTTGGCCTGATGAGAAAATCATATTAGGAACTTTGGAAACAATAGAAAAAAAAGTGAAAGAAGCAGGGATAAATAAAACAGCACAGATATTAGTAGGGGATTTTTTAGGAAATGAATATGAAAAATCAAAATTATATGATAAAACGTTTACTCATGAATACAGAACAGGAATAAATATAAAAAAGGAAAATAAAAAATGAAAATAGCAATTTATTGCGTTAGTAAGAACGGTTATAGTATAGCGTTAGACATAAGAGAAAAAGTTTATGAAAATAGTGATATTTATATATCAGAAAGAGTTTTTAAAACTTTTATTTTAGAAAAACAAAATGTGAAAAAGATATTTAAAATAGATGGAAAATTATCAGATTTAGTAGGTAATACTTTTATCAGATACGATTTACACATATTTATAATGGCAACAGGAATAGTTGTTAGAGTTATAGATGGAAAATCAACTACTAAAGATAAAGACCCAGGTGTAATTACAGTCGATGAGCAGGCAAATTTTGTGATTCCAATATTATCAGGTCATCTTGGAGGAGCTAATGAAAGTTGTAGAAAAATAGCTAGCGGAATAAAAGCTATACCAGTAATTACAACAGCAACAGATGTAAGTGGGAAAATAGCCGTGGATACAATGTCACAAAAATTAATGTCGAAATTAGAAAATTTAGAGGATGCTAAAAGAGTAACTTCGTTAATAGTAAATGGTGAAAATGTTAGCTTATATCTCCCTAAAAATATTGTAAATACTACGCAAAATAGTTCTGGTGCAATAATAATTTCAAATAGGAAAAAAATAGAAATTTCTAAAATTATCCCTCAAAATATTGTTCTAGGAATAGGTTGTAGAAGAGGAATAAAAAAAGAGCATATAATAGAAAAATTAACTTGGGCATTGAATTGTCAAAATCTTGAAATCAATTCAATAAAAAAAGTGGCTTCAGCATGGGTAAAATCAGATGAAATAGGCTTGATTGAGGCTATGAAAGAGCTAAATATTCCAATAGAATTTTTTGAAAAGGAAGAGATATTAGAAGTTGAAGATTTAATTGAAAATAAATCTGAATATGTTAAAAAAAGCATAGGTGTTTATGGAGTATCAGAACCGTGTGCATATTTAGCGTCAACCAAAAAAGGGGAATTTTTAGCAAAAAAAATAGTTTTAGATGGAATAACGTTATCAATATTTGAGGAGGATATGTAAAGTGTATAAAAAAGGTAAAATTTATGTAGTAGGAATAGGTCCAGGAAAAAAACCAGATATGACATATAGAGCTTATAAAGCAATGGAAAATAGTGATGTAATAATAGGTTATAAAACTTATATTAACTTAATAAAAGAATATTTTGAAAATAAAGAGCTTATAAATTCTCCTATGAAAAAAGAAGTGGATAGATGTCAAGATGCATTAAATATTGCAATGGAAGGAAAAACTGTAAGTTTAATAAGTAGTGGAGATGCAGGAGTGTACGGAATGGCAGGAATTATGCTTGAAATAGTAGATGATAGTATTGAAGTTGAAATAATTTCTGGAGTAACTGCTACAAATGCAGCAGGTTCAGTAGTAGGAGCACCTATAATGCATGATTATGTCACTATTAGTTTAAGCGATTTACTTACAGATTGGGAACTTATTAAGAAAAGATTGGATTTAGCAGCACAAGGAGATTTTGTGGTTAGTCTATATAATCCAAAAAGTAGAGGACGTACTACTCAAATAGAAGAAGCAAGAGATATTATGTTAAAGCACAAATCTAAATCGACAGTAGTTGCTATAGCAAAAAATATAGGAAGAGATGATGAGGAGTATGTCTTGACTACTTTAGAGCAAATGTTGAATTATGACATAGACATGTCAACTATTGTTATAATAGGAAATTCAAATACA
Organism: Leptotrichiaceae bacterium; assembly: GCA_018060185.1. Classification (GTDB taxonomy): domain Bacteria; phylum Fusobacteriota; class Fusobacteriia; order Fusobacteriales; family Leptotrichiaceae; genus JAGOWQ01. Next base: position 38,193 of record JAGOWQ010000007.1, read on the forward strand.
TTCATAAAAAATGGCAAGATGATAACTCCTAGAGGATATAAAGGTAAATATGATTATTAAAATATATAAAAATAAATAAAAAGGAGAAAAATGGCTTTAATTTATGTAACAGGAGGAGCTAAGAGTGGTAAAAGTAAGTTTGCAGAGGATTTACTTCTTAATATGAATAATGGTAATCAGAAAAATATATATTTAGCAACCTCTCTTATTTATGATGAAGAAATGGATATAAAAGTTTCTCTTCATAAAAAAAGGCGTCAAGATAGATGGATTACTGTAGAAGGCTATAAAAACTTTTACGAAAGCCTGGAAAAAAAGTTTGTTGAGATATATTCTAAAAAAAAAGAGATTTATGAAAAAGATATTTTTATAAATAATATGCTAGTTGACTGTCTAACAAATATGATAAGTAATATAATTTTTGAAAATATTGATATTGAGTGGAGTAATCCTGCAAAAGATCAGATAGAAAAATGTGATGAAGTGATAGAAAAAGAAGTAGAAAAATTAATTGAAATTTCTCAAAAATTTGAAAATGTAATTATAGTTTCTAATGAATTAGGAATGGGAATAGTGCCTAGTTATCCTTTAGGAAGATATTTTAGAGAAATTGCTGGGAAAATGAATCAAAAAATAGCTGAAATAGCTGATGAGGTTTTTTTTGTTGTTTCTGGAATTCCTATAAAAATAAAATAGATAAAAAAGATTACTATAGTCACTAATTTAATTTTAAGATTTGTGAATTTGAAAGGACTAGAAATGGAAAATGTGCATAGGAATATAATGATATTGGGAACTGGATCTAATGTTGGTAAAAGTGTAATAACCGCAGGACTTTGTCGTATATTTTATCAAGATGGGTATAATGTAGCCCCTTTTAAATCTCAAAATATGGCTTTAAATTCATTTATAACTAAAGATGGTAAGGAAATGGGAAGAGCTCAAGTTGTTCAAGCAGAAGCGGCAAATATTGAACCACAAATATACATGAATCCGATTTTATTAAAGCCTACTACAGATAGAAAATCTCAAGTTATAGTAAATGGAAAAGTTTATAAAAATATGGATGCTAAAGAATATTTTTCTTATAAACACAATTTGAAAAATGATATAATGAAAGCTTATAATTATATAAAATGCAATTTTGATATTTGTGTATTAGAAGGAGCAGGAAGCCCAGCGGAAATAAATTTAAAAAAAGATGATATAGTTAATATGGGTATGGCAGAAATGGTAAATGCACCAGTAATTTTAATAGCAGATATTGATAGGGGAGGAGTTTTTGCATCAATATACGGCACAATTAAATTGTTAGATATTAACGAACAAAAAAGAATAAAGGGTGTAATAATAAATAAATTTAGAGGAGATAAAACACTTTTAATGCCTGGAATAGAAATGATAGAAGAACTTATAAAAATACCTGTTTTAGGAATAGTTCCTTATGTAAAATTAGGAATAGAAGAAGAGGATAGCTTAGGAATTGATAAATACAATATACAAAAAGAGGGAAAAATAAGAATATCAGTTATAAAATTAAAACATATATCGAATTTTACAGATATTGATGCTATTTCCCTATATGATGATGTTTCATTGAGATACGTTGAAAAAGCGTCAGAATTAGGAGATGAGGACATTATTATTATTCCTGGGTCAAAAAATACTTTAGAAGATATGAAAGATTTAATTGAAAAAGAGATTAACACAAAAATAATAAAATTAGCTAAAACAGGAACTTTCATTTTTGGAATATGTGGAGGATTTCAAATAATGGGTCAAAAAATAATGGATCCTTATAAACTTGAAAGTAATCTTGAAGAAATTTCAGGATTAGGACTTCTCCCTATAGAAACAATTATAGAAACAATAAAAACAACTACTCAGTACACAAATACTATAAAAAATGTTTCAGAAGGAATGTTAGAAGGAATGAAAGGACTTTCTGTTACAGGATATGAAATTCATCAAGGATATAGTTATTTAGATAAATACTTTATTGAAAAAAAATCAAAAGAAGAAATTGTAAAAGAGTGTATTTTTGGAGATGAAAAACTTAAAGGGATGATAAAAGGGAATATAATGGGAACTTATATCCATGGAATTTTTGATAATTCAGAGTTCACAAACTATTTATTAAATAAAATAAGGGAGCAAAAGGGACTCGACAAAATTGATAAAAATTTTAGTTTTTCAGAATATAAAAATAGAGAATATGATAAATTGGCACAAATGCTAAGAGATAATATTAATATAAAAAAAATATATGAAATAATGGGGTGTGATTAATTAGGTGGAGATAATTTTTAAGATTTGGATAGCCTATATACTCGATTTGATATTTGGAGATCCTGAAAATATAATGCATCCTGTACAAATGATAGGAAAATTAATAGAAATACTTGAAAAAATATTGATAAATAGAAAACATAAAATAATTGCAGGAGGGATTTTAACTCTTTTAACAGTCAGTATAACTTATATAGTATCTCTTATAATTATTACTAATAATAAAATTTCTATTATAATAATTTTGGAAATATATCTTATGTATACAGTTTTTTCTGTAAATTCACTAGCAAGAGAAGGAAATAAAGTTTATAATATATTGAAGAATGGAGATATAAAAACTGCTAGAAAAGAACTTTCTTATCTAGTTTCTAGAGACACTGATAAGATGGATGAAAAAATGATAATAAGGAGTACAATGGAAACAATATCTGAAAATATGGTTGATGGAGTAATATCACCTATATTTTATATGTTTTTAGGAGGATTACCATTGGCTATGACATATAAAGCTGTAAATACATTAGATTCAATGGTTGGATATAAAAATGAGAAATATATTCACTTTGGGAAGATACCTGCTAAATTTGACGATATAATTAATTTTATACCAGCAAGGATTACAGGAATATTAATAGTTTTCTCATCATTTATACTCAGATATGATTATAGGAGAGCATTGAAAATTTTTTTAAGAGATAGAAAAAATCATAGTAGCCCAAATTCAGCTCATCCAGAGTCAAGTGTAGCTGGTGCATTAGGAGTTCAATTTGGAGGGAGTGTTTCTTATTTTGGAATAAATATGGAAAAACCCACGATAGGAGACAAGATAAAGGATTTTGAAATAGAAGATATTAAAAAAAATATAAAATTAATGTATGTTGTAAGCTTCATTGGAATGGCTATATTTACAGTAATTGGTATAATTATAATTAAATTGAAATAAGGGAGAATTTATGAATATAGATATTATAAGAATTTTTGCTTTTGTATTTATCACCATGCTTCATACATTGAATAGGCAGTACGGTTTGGACATATGGATGATTGGCTATGGAATAATTTCCATAGGAGTAAATTTATTTATTTTAATAAGTGGTTATTTACTTCTCGACAAAACAGAATCAATAAAAACTTTTTTAAAAAAGAGACTTTTTAATATAATTCCTCTATTTATAATATTTAATGTCATTTATACGTATTTTTATAAAAATTCTATAATTTCGTTATTATCAGGAAAATCAATAGCAGCGCCTCATTTTTGGTACATTTATATGATTCTAGGACTTTATATTATAACTCCTTGGTTAAGAAAAGTATTGATGTATGCAGAAAAAGAAACATTATATGTAATAATATTATGGTTTTTATATAATGTATTAAATCCATATTTAAGATATTTTAATTTGATAGAAATTCCTTTTTCAAATTTCCCTATTACGGGGTTTTTAGGCTATTATCTATTGGGATACTATTTTAAAAAATACAAGGACAAGTTAGAAAATATTTCTTATATTTATTTTATATTAATATATTGTACAGGATTATTAATAAGTGTACTATCTACAAAATATGTTTTACATACTACAGGAAAAAGGGTATCTGAATTTTTTGATAAAAATTCAATAGGGACATTTATAATGACGTTATCATTTTTTTCTTTTTGGTTAAAGTATAAATTTAAAAATAGAATTAATTTTATTAAAACTGTTTCAGATTCAATATATTTTGCTTTTTTAATTCATATAATAATTTTAAATTATGTTATAAAAATAAGTGATGAAATGATTTTCAAATCAGTTGTTACGGTTGTTGTTAGTATTCTAGCAGGAATTTTGTACAATTATATAAAAAAAGTAATTGGCATATTTTTAAAAAAAATATTATATAAAAATTAGATGTGTAGTTATAAGAATACTTTGGAAGGAAGTAATATGAGTAAAGAAAAAATAGAAGTGCACGGAGGAAATATTTATAAAATTTTAAGAGAAAGAAATATAGATGAATTACTAGACTACAGCTCTAACATTAATCCCTATGGAATTTCTGAGAGATTGAAATCAGCTATATTAGAAAATTTAAACATATTAGAAAGATACCCAGATCCAGATTATATAAAATTAAGGGATAAAATTGCAAAAATGAACAAAATTGACATATCAAATGTCATATTAGGAAATGGTGCAACAGAAATAATATTTTTATTTATTAAAGTATTAAATCCAAAAAAAATACTAATTATTTCCCCTACTTTTTCTGAATATGAGAGAGCAATAAAATCAGTACAAGATAATGTGAAAGAAGATATAAATAAAGTTAAGATAGATTATTTTCAATTAATGGAAAAAGATGACTTCAATTTAAATGTAAAAAATATAATAAAAGAAATTGATAAAAAATATGATTTATTAATAATATGTAACCCTAATAATCCCACGGGGAAATTTTTATCACTAAAACAAATGGAAGAAATACTTGAAAAATGTAATAAATTAGATACAAAACTTTTTGTAGATGAAGCATTTATTGAATTTTTAGAAAATGGTAAAAATCAAAGTATTATAAATACAGAGAAAAACAAGAAGAATTTGCTTATAATAAGAGCTTTTACAAAATTTTTTGCTATTCCAGGATTGAGGTTAGGGTATGGATTTTGTTTTGATAAAAATTTGTTTTCAAAAATAAATGATAAAAAAGAACCTTGGAGTGTTAATAATATTGCAGAGTTAGCTGGAATTACAGTTTTAGATGATATAGAATATATAAAAAAAACAGATGACTGGATAAGAGAAGAAAAAAAATATATTTATAGTAGTTTAAAAAGAATAAAAGGAATAAAACCTTATAAAACAGAAGTTAATTTTATTCTTGTGAAAATTGATAATAATTTTATTAATAGTGGACTTAATTCAAAAAATCTAAAAGAAAAAATGTTGGAAAAAGGGATACTTATAAGAGATGCTTCAAATTTTGAATATCTTGATGATAGTTATTTTAGGCTTGCAATTAAAGACAGGAAAAGTAATGATATAATGCTAAGAGCATTAAAAGAGATTTTCTTTAATAGGGTGTAAAAATATTAAAAATTATATGAAATTTTTGGAGGAAAAATAGAATTCTTTTATATAATAAAATAAATGGAGAAAATAAAATGATAAAAAATATGGAAAGTGAATTTTATATTATAAGCTTTAATTATAAAAATATTCCATTGGAAGAAAGGGAAAATTTTATAAGAACTGGTTATAAAAATATTTTGAAAAAATATCTTGAAAAAAAAATAATTAAAGGATATGTTGCTATTGAAACATGCTTAAGAATAGAGTTATACTTGGATATAGAAGATTCTATTGAAATACCTGAAAGGGGAGATAATTTTAGTTTAGATCATTTAAAAAAAGATTTCAAGACAAAAAATATGAAAATATATACAGGAAAAGAAGCTATAAAATATTTATTGAAAGTAATTTGTGGATTGGAATCAGTAATAAAGGGAGAAGATCAGATATTATCTCAGCTAAAAAAAGCTTATTTATTTCATTTAAAAGAAGGAACGACTTCTACTCTAATTAATATAATTTTTAATCAAGCAATAGAAACAGGAAAAAAGTTTAGAAATAAAAGTAAAATAAATGAAAAAAATATATCACTTGATTCTATAGCAGTAAAGTTTATAAAATCTAAAATAGAATCTTTAGAAAATAAAAAAATATTTGTTATTGGAGTTGGAGATTTAAGCCAATCAATTTTAGCATTACTACATAAAATAGACAGCTGTAATCTTACAATGACAAATAGGAGTATAAGAAAATCTATTGAATTAAAAAAAATATTTGAAGGTATTGAAATGGTCGAATTTAAACAAAAATATGAAGTTATAAAAAGAAGTGATATAATAATAAGCGCAACTTCAGCTCCACATTTAATATTGATAAAAGAAGAAATGAGGGAGATATTAAATGATGGAAAAAGTAGATTTTTTCTGGATTTAGCAGTTCCTAGAGATATCGATGTAGATATAAAGGCGGATCCTTTTGTTTCTCTTTATCATCTAGATGATATTTGGGAAGAGTACAATAAAAATGTAGAAAAAAGAGATGAAATTGTAAAAAAATATTTTTATGTTATAGATGATCAGTTAAATAAAATAGAAAAAAAAATAGAAAAAAGAAATAAATATGTTTATGGTAAAGAGTGTATAGGGGGAGTAAATGATATTGAATAAAATAATAATAGGAACAAGAGGAAGTTTACTAGCTGTTGCACAAGCAGAGAAAGTAAAAGATATGCTTACTGAAAAATATAAAGAATTAAGAAAAAAAGGAATAATAATTAATGGATTTGAAGATATTGAAAGTATAAATATCGAATTAAAAACAATAGTAACATCAGGAGATAAAGATTTAAGAGATTTTAAAAAAATAAAAGGAGATTCTCAAAAAAATTTATTTGTGAAAGAAATAGAAAAAGAAATGATCAATAAAACTATTGATTTTGCAGTTCATTCATTAAAAGATATGCCACAAATTACTCCAAATGGACTAGAAAATGTATGTTTCCCTTTAAGAGAAGATAATAGAGATGTATTAATTTCTAAAAATGGAAAAAAACTAGAAGATCTATTAGAAAATAGTAGAATTGGAACTGGAAGCACTAGAAGAGAAGCAGAATTAAGAACGCTTCTTAATGAAAGAAAAGACATTATAATAAAAGGAATTAGAGGTAATATACATACAAGAATTAGAAAACTTCATGATGGAGAGTATGATGCTATTATTTTAGCTGCTGCAGGATTGAAAAGAACAGGGTTAGAAAAAAATATTACTGAATATTTTGATGAAAATTATTTCATGCCAGCTCCAGGACAAGGAATACTTTGTATTCAGTGTAGAAACGACGATAAAAAAATTAAAAATTTGCTTAAAATAATTGATAATAAGGAAGTAAGAATAATGTGTGAAGCTGAAAGAGAATTTTCTAAAATTTTTAATGGAGGGTGTCACACTCCAATAGGATGTTCTTCAAAAATTGAAGGGGAAAATATAATTATAAAGGGTGTATATAATTATGATAAAAAAAGAGTTTTTAAAGAAATAATTGGAAATAAAAATGATGCAGTAAAATTATCTCAAAAATTAGCAGAAAAAATAAAAGAGGAAATATAAAATATAATAGACTAAATGATTATTATTTTTAAGTTATTCTGTTTTATCTCATATTTAAAAATAATATATATAAAGTTTAAAAAGAGAGGTAATGATCGATGAATCTAAATGGAAATAAAAAAGGAAAAGTATATATTGCAGGGGCAGGATGCGGAGATGAAAAACTTATTACTGTAAAGTTAAAAGAAATTATAAGTACTGCAGAATGCATAGTTTACGATAGACTTGTAAATGAAAGTATTTTACAATATTCACATCCTTCAGCTCAATTAATTTATATGGGTAAATCAAATACAGAAGGTGGAGAACTACAAAGAAAAATTAATGAAACAATAGTTTCTAAAGGGAGAGAAGGTCTTACTGTATTAAGATTGAAAGGAGGAGATCCTTTTGTTTTTGGGCGTGGAGGAGAAGAAATAGAAAGTCTAGTTGAAGCTGGGATAGATTTTGAAGTTATACCAGGGATAACATCAGCCATAGCAGTGCCTTCTTATGCAGGAATACCTGTTACACATAGAGGAATAAATAATTCTTTTCATGTATTTACAGGTCATTTGAAAATAGATGGAGGAGAACTTGACTTTGATATAATAGCAAAATTAAAAGGGACTATAATATTTTTAATGGGACTTTCTAACCTTGAAAAAATAACGTGTAGTTTAATAAAATATGGCAAAGATGAAAATACTCCAATAGCAATAATAAAGGATGGTACAACCTCAAAACAACAGGTGTATACAGGAACAATAAAAACAATATCAACAATAGTAAGAGAAAAAGAAGTTAAATCTCCAGTAATTATAATAATAGGAGAAGTTATTAATTTGAGAGAAAAAATAAAATGGTTTGAAAAAAAACCATTATATGGAAAAAATATATTAATAACTAGGAACAGAGAAAAACATGAAAGTATAGTAAGTAAAATAAATGATCTAGGTGGACAAGGGATAAGCTATCCTTTTATTAATATAGAATATATTGATTTTAAAATTCCTAATTTATCAGATTATTCTGTGATTTTATTTAATAGTGCCAATTCAGTGAGTGGATTTATGAGAAAAATAAAAGACTTGAGAGTTTTAGGAAATATAAAAATAGGTGTCGTTGGAGAAAAAACGTCCTATGAATTAGAGAAGTATAAAATAGTTCCTGACTTTTTCCCAAAGGAATACACAGTAGATAGCCTTGCTAGAGAAACTGTAAAGTTTACAAAAGAAGGAGAAAAAATATTATTTGTAGTGTCTGATATCTCTCCTGTAAAGGAAGAGGAATACACAAAAATTTATAATAGAAAATATGAGAAAATAGTAGTTTACACTACACAAAAACTTAAGAAAGAAAAAACTGAGGCAGAAAAATATGTAAATAAAAGTGATATATTAATGTTCTTAAGTTCATCAACTTTTGAGTCTTTTGCTGAAAATTTAGGATTGAATGAGATTACAGGGGGAGTAAAAAATAAAGAAGAAATATGTTGTAGTAATAGTAAAAAATTAGAAGGAAAGGTTATAGCATCTATAGGACCTGTTACAACTAAAACGATAGAAAAATATGGTCTAAAAGTAGATATAGAAGCTAAAAGATATACAGAAGACGGCATACTTAGTGAAATATTAAAAAATAATGAAAAATAGAATTTTTAATCAATAAAAACTTAAAATATAAAATTAAAATTAGGAGATATGAATGAAAACAAAAAATTCTAAAGAAATTTTTGAAAGAGCAAAAAAATCTATACCAGGTGGAGTAAATAGTCCAGTAAGAGCTTTCCAATCGGTAGAAAAGGAATATCCTATTTTTATTAGAAGTGCTAAAGGAAGTAAGCTTTATGATGAAGATGATAACGAGTACATAGATATGATAGGATCATGGGGGCCTATGATATTAGGTCATAATCATCCTGAAGTATTACAAATGGTAAAAAGAGAAATAGAAAATGGGACTTCTTTCGGTCTTCCTACAAAAAAAGAAGTACAATTAGCAGAGTTAATAAAGGAGTGTTATGATTCCATTGAAGAAGTAAGGCTGACAACTTCAGGAACTGAAGCCACTATGACTGCAGTGAGACTGGCACGTGCTTATACAGGGAAAAATAAAATAGTAAAGTTTGAAGGTTGTTATCATGGGCATTCTGATTCCCTTATGGTAAAAGCAGGTTCGGGTCTTTTAACTTTTGAACATCAAGATAGTAATGGAATAACTGATGGTGTGATAAAAGACACTATAACACTACCTTTTGGAGATATTGAAAAAATAAAAGAAATAGTAGTAAACGAAAAAGATATTGCTTGTATAATAATAGAGCCTATACCTGCAAATATGGGGATTATAAAGACAGATAAAAATTATTTGGAAAAAATAAGAGAAATTACTGAAAAAGAAAATATTATTTTAATATTTGATGAAGTTATAAGTGGATTTAGAGTTTCACTAGGTGGAGCGGCTGAATATTATGGAATTAAACCTGATTTAATAACTCTTGGTAAAATTATAGGTGGAGGTTACCCTGTAGGAGCTTTTGGTGGTAAGAAAGAAATAATGAAATTTGTGTCCCCTGTAGGAAATGTTTATCATGCAGGTACGTTATCTGGAAATCCTGTATCAGTTTCAGCAGGGATAAAAACAATATCTATATTGAAAAAAACTCCTGAAATATATTTAAATTTAAAAGAAAAAACAGAAAAACTTGTAAAAAAAATAGAAGAGCTTATTAAAGAATACGATATATTGGCGACAGTTAATTGTGTAGAAAGTTTATTTACTATATTTTTTTCGGACAAAAGAGTTGAAAATTTGGAAGATGCTATAAATACTGATGATGAAATGTATAAAATTTATTTTTCAGTGATGCTTGAAAATGGTATAATGGTTCCTCCTTCAAAGTATGAATCTCATTTTATATCTTTGTCTCATTCTGATGAAGATATTGAAAAAATATGGAAAAGCATAGAAAAATCATTTCAAAAAATAAAAAATAAAAAATAAGAGGTTGTTGTATTATGCAAATTTTACAAGATACTATAAATAAAATAGAAAAAATAAATCAAAATAGAATGAAAAAAAAGGAAAAAGAGTTAAATTCCCTATTAAAAACTTTTAAAGGGCTAGGGAAGTTAGAATCGTTGGCTATACAGTTAGAAGGAATAAAAAAAAATTATATGCCTAAAAAAAAGGTAGTATTAGTAATGGCAGCAGATAATGGAGTTGAAAAAGAAGGAGTAAGCAATTCAAAAAGAGTAATAACTCAATATGTTGTGGAAAGTATGTTAAAAGGGAAATCTTCTGTAAATGCATTAGGAATAGCATATAATTCAGATGTAAAAGTTGTAGATCTTGGTATAGATGAAAGAACTGATGAAAAAAATGAAATAAATCTATCAGGAATAATAAGTGAAAAACTTATGGAATTTGGCACTAATAATATAATTGAAAAACCTGCAATGACATATGAAATAGCTATAAAAGCAATAGAAGTTGGGATAAAAATTGTTGATGAACTAGTTGAAAAAGGATATAATTTATTTGCTACAGGAGAGATGGGAATAGGTAATACTACAACAAGTAGTGCTATATTGAAAGTATTTACTGATCTATCTCTTGATGATATTGTTGGTTATGGAAGCGGAATAAGTGAAAAAACGTTAATTCATAAGAAAAATATTATAAAAAAAGCAATAGAAATTAATGATAAATTGGAAAAAATAAATATAAATGATCCTGTAGATGTATTGGCAAAAGTTGGAGGATTAGATATAGCAGGTATAGTTGGAACATATTTAGGTTGTGCCAAAAATAAAGTCCCTGTAGTAATAGATGGATTTATATCAGCAGTTGGGGCACTTATTGCATATAAACTATGTAGTAATACAAAAGATTACATGATTCCTTCACATTTAAGTGAAGAACCTGGGATGAAGTACATTATGAACGAATTACAATTAGAACCATTACTTTATATGAATATGAAATTAGGAGAAGGAAGCGGTGCTATAATGATGTTTCCTATAATAGATGGAGCCATAAATATTACTAATTTTGTTAGAAAATATCCAGAAGTTTAAGAAAATTTTTAAATAATATAAATTTAAAATAAAAAAGGAAGAATAAGAATGAACAATAAGAAGAACTTAAAATTATATTTAATGAGACATGGGGAAACTGAGTGGAATTTAAGTGAAAAAATACAAGGACATTTGGATTCTCCTATTACAGAGAATGGGATAAAAAAATTAAAAGAAACAGGTAAAAAACTTGAAAATATAGTTTTTGAAGAAGTTTATACAAGTTATATGGAAAGAACTATAAAAACAGCTGAAATAATAGTTTCTATTAATAAGAATGAAAAAATAAAAGGAAATAAAATAAAACTAAAAAAGTTACATGAATTAAATGAAATTAATTTTGGGGTTTGGCAAGGAATGACTCATGAAGAAATCTTCAAAAAATACCCAAAGGAAGGATACAATTATTTTAATAATATAAAAAAATATAAGGCTTCGTCAATTGGAGGAGAAGATTTACAAGAAGGATTAGAAAGATTTTTAAAAGGATTAAAAAAAATAATTAAAAATAATGAAAATGGAAATGTATTAGTTGTTACACATGGAACTGTTCTTGAATTATTTCTAAATTATATAGAAAATAAAAAAATAGATGATTTAGATGAGAGAAAACTTGTAGGCAACGGAGAATATAAAATATTTGTTTTTGAAGATGATAATTTTAACGAAAGGTAAAAAAATGATTTGGATAATAGGAGGAACAAAAGACTCTAGAGATATACTTGAAAAATTAATTTTAAATACGAAAAAAGATATTATTGTAAGTACTGCAACAGAATACGGAGGGAAATTATTAGAAGATTATATAAAAAATAATAGAAATAGAAAAATTAAAGTTATTTCTGAAAGACTAAATGAAGAACAGATGGAAAACTTAATATATGAAAATAGCGTAAACGTTGTTATAGATGCAAGTCACCCTTATGCTAAAAATGTTAGTCAATCAATAATTAATGTTACAAATAAAATAAATACAAAATATATAAGATTTGAGCGTAAAATGCTTGATTATGGAAATGAAAATGTTAAAAAATTTCCTACTTTAGAAAAAATGAATAATTTTATAAAAAATTATAACGAAAAGAATATTTTAAGTACATTAGGGTCAAATAATTTAGAAGATATAAAAATAATGGATGAAAGAAATAATTTGTATATTAGAATCCTACCTACAACTGATTCTATAAAAAAAGCGGAAACTCTAGGATACTTACCATCCAAAATAATAGCAATTCAAGGTCCAGTAGATAAAGGGTTAAATAAAGCAATTCTTGAGAGTTATAAAATTGATTTTTTAATAACTAAAGAAAGTGGATATACAGGTGGAGAACAAGAGAAAATAGAGGCTTGTAAGGAAATGGAAATAATGGTATTAGTGCTCGAAAGACCTTATGTTGATTATGGAGTGGTTTATAACGACATAGAAGATATTTTAAAAAATATATAAAAAAGACTTACTCAAATTATAGAACAAATATAAATTAATATTAATTATGTTTATTGATTAAGATATTTTAAAAACATGTTTTGAAATATTTATATAAAATTAATTTTTATTTTGAATAAGTCTTTATTTCTAAATTTCGTTGATGTCTGTAACGTTAAAATTACCAGAAGAATCTATTAAATTTTTTATTAATTCATTTTTTACATCAGAATTAAAAACTACTTCTGCTTTATTTTCTTCTAAACTTATATTTACATCATCAATTTGTGGTAATCCATATAATGTGTTTTTTATTTTTTCTACACAATGTGTACAGTTCATACCAGTTATATTAATAATTTTTTTCATAAAAGATCATCTCCTTAATGCGCTTTGTATATAATATGCTATCAAAAAAAAAGAATTATGTCAAATTACAATTTTAATTAGATTTGCAATTATGATATAATTTATAAAAATATGAAAGGGGTAATTTATGGAGCATTATTTTTCAGAAACACCATCAATAAAATCAAAAAATAGAGAAATAAAATATAAAATAAATAATGAAATATTTGAGTTTATAACAGATAATGGAGTTTTTTCTAAAACTAGGGTAGATTTTGGAACAGATTTAATGTTAAGAGAATTTATAAAAGAAAATAAAAATGGTAAATTTTCAAATAAAGAAGAATTTGATATCCTTGATATAGGATGTGGATATGGAGTAGTTTCAGTGGTTATAAAGTATTTTTATAAAAAATCAAATTTGACTTTATCTGATATAAATGAAAGAGCTATAGAGTTGAGTATAAAAAATTTGAAAAAATATGAAATAGAGGAATATAGCGCGGTAAAATCTTTTGTTTTTGATAATATAAATGAAAAATTTGATGTTATTTTATCTAACCCTCCTATAAGAGCAGGTAAAAAAACAATATTTGAAATATATGAAAAAAGCTTTGAGCATTTAAACAAAAATGGAGCTTTTTATTGTGTAATTCAAACGAAACATGGTGCTAAAAGCACTCAGAAAAAATTAGAAGAAGTATTTTCAAATTGTGAAACTATAGCTATTGATGGTGGATATAGAATTTACAAAGCTATAAAGAAATTTTAAAATTAAGCTATAAAGATTTAAAAATAAAAAAACTTGACAAATAGTGTAAATTAATATATAATAATTCTGTTGCAAGAAAGTTTGTGCCTTGGTGGCGAAATTGGTAGACGCACAGGACTTAAAATCCTGTGGTAATTTTTACCGTGCCGGTTCGACCCCGGCCCGAGGTACCACTTAAATTGTAAATTAATTATCGCGGGATAGAGCAGTCTGGTAGCTCGTCGGGCTCATAACCCGAAGGTCGTCGGTTCAAATCCGGCTCCCGCCACCAAATTCGCCTAGATAGCTCAGTTGGCTAGAGCATGCGGTTCATACCCGCAGGGTCGAAGGTTCGAATCCTTTTCTAGGCACCATTTAAATAATAGAAAAGGTAAATAACTATTTGATATAAGAAAGATTTAAACTTTCTTTTTTTTTATTTTAAAAATAAAACAAGAAATAACGAAATATTTGTTAAAAAAATATTTGACAATCAAAGTAAAATGTGGTATACATTATTATGTAAAATAAATTATAACTTATGGAGGAAGCAATATGTCAAAAATAGGAATTTTTTTTGGATCAACAACAGGAGTTACAGAAGAAATAGCAAATAAAATATCGAATAATTTAGAAGGTGCAGAAGTTTATAATATTTCAGGGAACGAAGATAAGTTAAATGATTTTGATGTACTAATTTTAGGAACTTCTACATGGGGATTCGGAGATTTACAAGATGATTGGCAAGGAACACTGGATGAGTTAGCAAATTTAGATTTAAGTGGTAAAAAAGTAGCATATTTTGGGACTGGAGACCAAAGTACGTTTGCAGATACTTTTATAGATGGAATAGGAATAATAAATGACGAAATTGAAAAAACAGGTGCTTTAGTAATAGGTCAAACTAGCATTGATGGATATGAATTTAGTGGTTCAAAAGCAGTTGTGGATGGGGAATTTTTAGGGTTAGCGATAGATGAAGTAAATCAATCAGAATTAACTGATGAAAGGGTAGAAAAATGGATATCGGAGTTAAAAAAAGTTTTATAAAGTATAACTATGAACTTTTTGCCCATCATTTATATGAGTTAGAGAAAGGGTTAAGGCATTTGGTTTTGCACACTGCTCCATCAGAAGTAATGGGTGAAATGATAAAAAAATTAGAAAAAAATGGCGTGACTTTTTATATACAAGAATTAAATGAAGAAAAAATAAATCTATTTTTCGGAGAAAAAGAATGTGTTGAAATTATAAAAAGATTTAAAAATAAAGATTTAAGTAAATATACTCCAGAAGAAGATTTCATTCTTGGCATTATGTTAGGATACGATACTTTAAAACAAACAAAAAGATATTTAAAATTTAAGGATAAAATATTAGCAATTTAAACTAGTCTTAATTAAAAGACGATTATATAACCATGGTTTTAGATATATTTATATATAACTAAAATAAATCAATTTTCACGAGTTGATTTTCTCTCCAAAAAACAAATAAGTCAGTGAATCCACATCACTGACTTTTTGTATTCATAGATTTTAAGGGGCATATAGGATTTTTATGATGTAAGTAATAGTGTCTATTTTTATCGAAAATTCAGATAAATAACATAAAATTTCATCAAAATTAATATTTGTTATATTTTAAATAATATAGTATAATATTTACTAATAAATTTATAATATAATTTTGGAGGTAGTTATAAAAGGATGAAGAGAAAAGGCATAATACTATTTTTGATTGTTAATTTATTTATTTTTTCTGAAACAGAATCACAGAGAAATATAAATCAAACACAAAAAATAGAAGAGCAAGAAAAACAGAGGATTGAGCAAGAAAGAGTATTAAAAGAAATAGAAGAGAAGAAAAAAGAATTAGATAATAGTAAGCTAGATTTACCACAGGTTGAAGATACAGGGCCAAAGTTTTTAATAAATCATATAAGATTGGAAGATGATGAGAAATTATTAATAAAAGGAGAAGAAAAAAATTTAGTATCTAAATATGAAGGAAAAGAGTTAGGTAGTTCAGATGTAACGAAACTTATAATAGAAATAACAAATAAGATAATATCAAAAGGATATATAACTAGCGCTGTAACAATATCTGAAAATAATGATCTTAAAACTGGGGTATTAAAACTTATTATTATTCCAGGAGTGATAGAGAAAGTAGAAATAAATGAAGAAAAGTTTAATGATAAGTATAAGGAATTTTTTACATTTTCAACAAATAAGGGTAAAGTATTAAATGTAAGAGATTTGGATACATCAACAGAAAACTTCACAAGTATAAGAAGTTCAGGTGGAGCAAATATGGAAATAGCCGCAGGAAAAGAAATAAATACATCGGTAATAAAAATGACAAATATTATGAAAGATAGAGTTGAAATATCGTTTAAAGGAAATAATCATGGTCAAAGTAGCCAATCAGGAGTATGGAGATATGGATTGGGACTTCAAATAGATTCACCGTTTGGAATAAATGATTCGTTAATATTAAGTTACATGACAGTTAATAGAAGAGAAGAAGATAGAAGTTGGAAGAAGAAAGAAAGTGAGCTAAAACCAGGAGAAGTAATGCCAATAGGTCCTCCGTCATATATACCAGGAGTAAGTGAACAATTACCATATAAAAGAAGAACAGATTTGGTTGATATAAGCTATACATTTCCATTTAGAACATACAGATTTAATTTTTCAGCAAATACGTCTCTAAATGAAGGGACTTTATATGCATTTAATACAGTATTTGATACGTTAAATGCTACAAGGCAGTTAAAGTTTGGAGTAGATAAAATACTTTATAGAGACCAAAAAAATAAAATCGTATTAGATTTAGGAATTACAAGAAAGAGAACAGAAAGCTATTTAGAAGAAACAACATTATCAGATAGGACTTTATCAATAGGAAATATAGGTTTATCATATTCAACATCAATATTTAAAGGACTCCTAAGTGCTTCAATAGGATATCAAAGAGGAACAAAATTGTGGTCAGCAGAAAGAGACGGAATATATAAGCTAAGAGAAAATCCAAAAGCACAGTTTGATAAATATGTAGGAAACTTAAGTTATTATAAACCAATAGTAAAAGGATTAGCATTTAGATTTAATACATCATTTTCAAGAACAAATGATGTACTTTATGGAAGTGAAAAACAATCAATGGGAGGTCCTGGAAGTATAGGTGGATATAATACATCGTCTCTTAGTGGGGATAACGCGATAGAAACAACAGCAGAGATAAGTTATACAATACCGTTAAATGAATGGGGTCAATTAATACCTTATTTATCATATGGTTATGGAGCAATAAAAAATAACTATGATAATTCAAGATATGGTCATGGATATATGACAGGAATAACAACAGGATTAAGATATTCAAGTAAATATTTTAATTTTGATTTAGGATATGGTCATCCTGACAGTTATTCAGATTATATTCAGCCAAAAGATCATGAATTATATTTTAGTAGTTCATTTAAAATAATATTTTAAAAAGGAGATATTTAAGAATTATGAATAGGTACAATAAAAAATTAGTTTCATTATTTATATTGTTTATGATGTCAATGAACATATTTTCAGAGACAGCAGTTATTTTAGATCCAACAAAGAATCAAAAAACAGGAGTATACGTATCGCCAAATGGAACAACAGTAATAGATATAAATACACCAAGCCAAAATGGGATATCAGTGAATGACTTTTTGAAATGGGGAGTAGATAAAAATGGTCAGGTATTGAATAATGCAGATGGAATAGGAAGATCGCATTTAGCAGGAGTAATAAATCCAAATAATAATTTGGCACCAAATCAAGCAGCTAAGTTGATAGTAATTCAAGTAAATGGGAATAATAGATCAGATATAGAAGGATATATAGAAGCATTAAGTAGAGAAAAAGTAAATGTAATGGTATCAAATGAAAATGGATTTTACATAAATGGTGGTGGGACAATAAATATAAAGAACTTCACATCAACAACAGGTAAAATTAATATAAAAGATGGTCAATATGTAGGTATAGATGTGTCAAGAGGTCAAATAATAATTGGACCAAATGGATTTGATGGAAGCAGAGCAGACTATGTAGACTTGATATCAAAGACATTAGAATTGCAAGGAAATATAGTGACAAATGAATTAAAGGTAACAACAGGATCAAATACAGTAGATAAAGATGGAAATATAATCAAAAATGGGCTAGGAACATCATCAACAGTAGCAATAGATGCAAATCAATTAGGTGGGATGTATGCAAATAGAATAAAAGTTATAAGTACAGATAAAGGAGCAGGAGTAAATTCAGAAGCATTTATTGTATCAAATCAAGGTAAATTAGAAATAACAGTAGATGGTAAAATAGTAGTAAATAAAGTACAAGGTCAAGGAATAGACATAAAAGCGAATGAATATATTCAGACAGAACTATCAAGTTCAGATAAAGATATAAATATAGAAGCATATAAAATAAGTCTTCAAGGAAAAACACATGCTAACGAAGACATTAAACTTGTAGGAGATGTAGAAAATAAATCAGATATATATACACAAAAAAATCTTGAAACAAAAAATTTAGTAAATAGTAAAAATATAAATGTAGTAGGAAATGTATCAGTTAAAGATTTAGTAAATATGTCAATAATGAATATAGGTCAAAATTTTAATACAAAAAATGTGGATAATATAGGGGATATAAATATATCAAACATCACAAATATAGATGGTAAACTAGATAATAAAGGGAATTTATTAAGTATAGGTAATATAATTGTGTCAAGTGATATATCAAATACAAAAGAAATATATACAAAAGAGTCATTAATTGTGGATGACCTGTTTAATGCAGAGCAAGTAACAGCATTAAAGAATATATCATCAAAAAGTATAGATAATAAAAAAGAAATAGTATCAGGAACAGGAATAGATACAGGAAATATAAAAAATAGTGGGACACTACTTACAGCAGGAACCCTTAATATAAAAGGAAATCTTGATAATAGTGAAACATTAGGAGCACAAAATATTAATTTAAAAGGAAATGTGTTTATTAATAAAGGTAATGTATCATCAGATAATATATTTGTAGAAGTAACAGATACAAAAAATGACGGAAAGATTTTGTCAACAAACGACATAGAACTAAATACAAAAACTCTTACAAACACAAAAGAAATACTAGCAGTAAATGATATAAAACTAGATAATGTAGATGTTACAAATGTTGGAGAAATAGCTTCAAACAATAACATATCACTTAATAATACAAATACAAAAAATAGTGGTAAAATAGCCTCAAATGGTGAAGTATTATTAAATAATTCCAGTATTAATAATAGTGGAAAGATATTATCAGATAGAGTAGAAATGAATGATAATAAGCAATTTATTAATGTAGGAGAAATAAAAGGAAATAAAACTACGCTAACAACTACAAGAGATATAGAGTTAGTAGGAACACTTCATGGAGAAGAAAGTCTAATAATAAAAGGACAAAATATATCAAATAATGGTATAACAACAGGAAAAGGAACAATGGATATAACTTCAAATGATTTTATTAATAATAAAGAACTATCGTCAACTAACTTAAAAATAAATGCAAAAGGTAATATATTAAATAATAATATATTAGGTGGAGAAAATGCTACATTAAAAGGGGAAAGTTTTGATAATAGAGATTTATTGGTAGTGAGTAATGACCTAAATATAGAAACTGTAGGTAATATAGTAAATAGAAAAGGAAATGTAATATACTCAGGAAATAAAGGAGTTCTTTCAGGAAATGAGATATTAAATTTAGGAGGAGAAATATTAGGTGGAAGTCTGTCACTAAATGGTAAAAAGTTAGTATTAAATGAAGTAGGATTAATACAAACAGAAAAAGACTTAGAAATAAAAGCGCCTTTATTTCAAAACATAGGGAGAGTAAGTAACCTAGATAAATATGAGACTTACTATGAAACATGGGATGGAAGAGAATTAAGTGAAGAAGAAGCTACTAAGAAGTGGTTAATACATTATGAACCACATTCATGGAAAGGAAGCTATGCAATAAGATACCAAGAACAATGGTTTGATGAACTAGCTATGTACTCAGAGCAACAAACAGGATATAATTCATATATATTTAGTAATTCAATAAATAGTGCAAAAAGATTTTTGGGATTAGAGGGAGATTACTTTGTTTACACAAATACGGCAGAAATACCAGTAAAAGCATTAGAGGGTAAAATAAGAAGTAATGCAACTACGGAATATGGAAGAGTAATATCAGGGGAAAATATAACAATAGATACAACAAATACATTTAATAAGGATAGTATAATATCAGCAGGGAATAAAGTAGAAATAAAATCAAACACAATAGACCATGGTTCTACATTAGGAAATGCAGTACAGTTAAAAGACGGAAGAGAAAAAGTATATATACACTATAAAAATAGTAGCACAGATTCTACCAATGCCTATCTTGAAAGAGGTTTAATAGCAGGTGGTACAGGATATATAACAGGTAGTCCAAGTATAATAGAGGGAAGAGCAGTAATAGTAGATAGTGCAAAGATATTACCACAAAGTATACCAGAAGCAAATGGACTATTAAGAGAAACACTAGTAGGTGGACAAGGAATATTAAAAAATATAGATATAAGAAACGGATTATCATCAAAAAATAATAATATACAAATAGTAGGAAATACACAAAATATATCAAATGTAATAGATACAGGAATAATAGTAGTGGACCCTATATTAAATAATTCTATTTTTAAAACAAATGTAGACCCTAGTTCAAAATATTTATTAGAAACAAGAAGTGGGTATGTTAATCTATCAAATTATGTAGGAAGTGATTATTTCTTAGCTAAAGTGTCATACACTGAGGACTGGACTAGAGCAAAAAGACTAGGAGATGCATACTATGAAAATCAATTAATAACAAAAGCATTAAATGAAAAACTAGGAAGTAGATTTTTAAATAATAAAAGTGGACAAAAGCTAGTGCAAAGTATGATAGATAATGCTAGTTTAGAACAGGGTAGACTAGGATTAGAAGTTGGACAAGAATTAACAAAAGAACAAATATCGAACTTAAAAGATGATATAATATGGTATGTAGAGTCAGAAGTAAATGGACAAAAAGTATTAACACCGCAAGTATATCTTAGTAGTAAATCAAGAAATAACCTAGATAAAGATGACAGAGATATAATAGGCGGATTAGAATATACAGATATAAAGACAAAAGAGTTAGATAATAATGGTCTTAAATTAGGAAATAAAGGTATAACCATAGTAAATGCAGCTAGTATAAAAAATGAAACTGTATCAAGTAGAATATCAGAAATAGCAGGGGATAGAATACTTTTAGAAACAGTAGGAGATATAGAAAATATAGGTGGTAGAATAGTAGGAACTGAATTAGTATCATTAAAATCAGAAAAAGGGGATATAATAAATAATGGACAAAAGATAAGTACAGAGATAAATAATGGAGAGTATGATAGAACTAGATACGAAGAAGTAGGAAGTGTAGGGAAGATACAAGCAAATAAGGTAATATTAGATGCAAAAGAATATAAGAGTGAGGGCGGAGTATTAGTATCAAAAGAACTGGCATTAGATTTAGATAGGATGGATATACAAAGTCAAGAGTTAAGTGGAAGTGATAAACTAGGTACAGGAGGAAAAAACTATAGAACATTTACTAGTAAGGAGCATGTAGAAAGCGCAGTAATATCTGGAAGTGCAACAGGAAGAGTAGGAGATATTAATATTGTAGGGTCGGTATTTGATATAGAAGATGGAAAAGGTCTGGAGATAGGAAGAGTAAGAGTAGAATCATCGGTAAATGAATATGATGAGTTTAGCCTAAATGAAAATAGAAACAGTATGTCAAAGAGTAGTAGAAAGACTGAGAGTCATACAGAAGAAAATGTATCTGGAGAATTTAGAATAGGATCAAATGCTAACATACAAGGCACAGTAAATAGTATAGGAAGTGATATCTATATAGGAGATAATAGCTATGTAGGTGATAAGATAACGACAGATTCAAGACAACTTAATAATAGATATTATGAAGAGAATAAAAAAAGTGGATTTACTGGGAGTATAAGTGGTGGAAGTATATCAGCAGGGTACAGTAGAAGTAGAGATACTTATGATGAAAAAAGTGTAATAAATGCAAAATCAAACTTGCATGTAGGAGACGGAACAACAATAAATAAAGGAGCAGAAATAACAGCGACAAATTTTGTACACGGAGATATATCTATAAATAATGGAGAAGTATTGTATGGAGCAAGAAAAGATACACAAGACATTCGTACAACATCAAAGAGTAGTGGAATAGGAATATCAATAGGAGTAAATAGTCCTGCATTAGATAGGATAAAACAAATAAGAGATACATCAGAACAATTAAGAAATGGAGATACATTAGGTGGAGCAATGAACGTAATAAACATTGGAACAGGGGTAGTATCAGGACTTGCAGGCAATCAAGGTAATAGGTTAACAAGATATAATAAAAATGAAAGTGTAGGTGATAAAGGAGTGATAGACGCACAAGCAAATAATAACTTTTATGCAAATATAGGAGTAAATGTGGGAGTTAATCGTTCTAAGAGTGAGACAAATTCACATACAGAGGGAGCAGTAGCAACAACAATAACAGGAGTAAATGCTAATTCTACAATAACTTATAACAATGTAAATAATATTACTTATCAAGGAACACAAGCAAGAGATACAAGTGCAGTATACAACAATGTAGAAGCAATAAGAAAAGAAGCAGTAGAACTTAATAATAGTTATTCATCGAGTGGTAGAAGTAGTGGAATAAGTGCAGGAGCAACTATAGGATATGGACACGGAGTACAGATAACTGGAAATGGAGCGAGTATATCAGCAAACAGAAGTAATATGAATACGACTGAAACGATACATGCAAATGGAAATTTTACTAATGTAAATGAAGTACATAATAATACTCAAAATATGATATTAAGTGGTTTTAATCAAGAGGGTGGTAAAGTAGTAGGAAATATTCAAAATCTTAAAGAAGAAAGTCT
>JAGOWQ010000053.1 GCA_018060185.1 Leptotrichiaceae bacterium
TTTTAATAAAATCCATATTAGCAATTTTTATTCCTGAATATATTTCTTTTTTATATCTGTCATAAGTTTTTTCATTAATAATAACTGATGTTTTTAAAAATCCATCTATTTCTTCTTTATATTTTCCGTAAATTTCATTTAAAAATTTCTCATCTTTTTCTATAATACTTCTTTCAGGTAAAATTCTATCTTCATTTTCAGGGAAAATTACAGGGCATATTAATACCAATCCATTTGTTTTATCCATCATTTCACATAAAATACCTCTCGCTAAATATCCACCATAGGATTCTCCTACAAGTAAAAAATTCTCGTCTATTGTATCTTTTATGAAAGAAATAAGAACTTCTAGTATCTTATCTGATGAAGCAATTTCTTCAACTGATTCTGATTTTCCCATTCCTGGCAAATCAATGTATATTCTTTTATATTTTTCCCCTTTACTTCCCATACTTTTGAAAATAGGTTCCATACATCCTTTCATAAGTCTCATATCACATACAAGGCCGTGAATCATAACTAAAGGTTGCCCTTCTCCTATTATTTCATAATTAACTTTTATTTCTTTTTGGGAAGTCTTATATAAATAAATCATTTTAAATCCTCTTTTATATCTAAATAAAATTTTTAACTTTATCTAGGAATTTTTTTCTTTTTTCATCATTATTTGAAAAATGTAAACTACAATGAATCCATTTAGATTTTTTAACTCCTATACCACCGAGTATTCCAACCTTCATTACCATTCCAAAACCTAAAATACTCATTATAACCTTAGGAGATGTTGCAGTTGTTATTACTTTTGCGCTTTTAATGTTAGTTAAAAGACCTTTTATTCCCATTTTCTGATTTTCATAAGCAAAATTATGAAGCATAACTTTATCAAAAAAACCTTTCATCATAGCAGGCATTGTAGACCACCATACAGGAAACACTAATATCAATTCTTCTGTATTTTTAAGTATTTCTTGATATCTTTCTACTAAACTATCTGTATATTCTCCTTTGGAGTATACCTTTAAATCTTCTTCTGTCAAAATAGGATTAAATCCGTCCTTATACAAATCAATAATTACATATTCTTCTTTTTTTTCATCTAATTTTTTTGTAATATTATCTAAAATAGATTTATTAAAACTATTACTCCACGGATGTGAAAATACTATTGTTTTCATTTTTATCACGCCTTCTTTTTTTATCTACTAAAATTAATATATTAATCTATTGCTAATTTTTATTCTTCATCTTCCGATATTTCTCTTATTACTTTACAAGGATTACCAACTGCTAATACATTTGAAGGGATATTCTTTGTTACAACACTACCTGCTCCTATAACAGTATTATCTCCTATTGATACCCCTGGCAAAATTATAACATCAGCTCCTATCCATACATTACTTCCTATATTTATTTCATGAGCAAATTCTATTAAATCTATGTGCCTTCTTTTAGAATTTAACGGATGCCCTGCTGTATAAATACCCACATTAGGTGCGAGCATAACATTATCGCCAAATTTTACCTTTGCGCAATCAAGTATAGTACATCCAAAATTAATATACAAATTTTTACCCGCTTCTATATAAGAACCATAATCACATACAAACGGAGGTTCTATGTGAGCCCCTTCTCCAACATTTCCAAGAAGTTCTTTTAATACTTCATTCTTTTTTTCTTTATCATCTGGATGTAGATCTATATTATACTTATAGCATAATCTTCTAGCTCTTTGCCGTTCTTCTTTTAATTCTTTATCAGAACTATCGTACATTTCCCCTGACAACATTTTCTCTTTTTCTGTCATTTTTCCATCCTTTTCATTTCATTATAATATAGTAAACTAAAGAAATATTATTTTTAAATTTTAAACAATAAAAATCTTATATAAAAAAT
The DNA here is from genome assembly GCA_018060185.1 of Leptotrichiaceae bacterium. Lineage (GTDB taxonomy): Bacteria > Fusobacteriota > Fusobacteriia > Fusobacteriales > Leptotrichiaceae > JAGOWQ01. Next base: position 1,897 of record JAGOWQ010000053.1, read on the forward strand.
AAAATTGTTATATAAGATTGTACCAAATAATATAAAAATCGTCAAATAAACATTTTCACTCTGTAATTTCTACTAAATTTCCGTCTAAATCTACAATAACACTCTCGTAATAACCATCTCCAGTTGTTCTAGGACCACTTAAACATTCAAAGCCATCTTTAATAATTTTTTTAGTTAATATATCAACTTTTTCTTTACTTCCTACACTAAAAGCTATATGAATGAAACCAGCATTCATTACTTTGTCTTCTCTGCCTGTTAATTCAGGTCTTGTCATTATTTCAAGTCTTATTTCATTTCCTGGAAAACTTAAAAAATATGTTTGAAGGCCCGTTTTTTCATTATAATATTTTTTATTTGGTATTGCCTCAAAATATTTTTCATAAAATTCTTTTGATTTTTCTAAATTTTTTGTATATAATGCAATATGATTTATTTTCATATTTTTACCTCCAAAGTTATGGTTAATATATATTTTATAGGTTACTTTTCACATCAACCAATCCTATTTGTTCATTATATTTATTCATATTTACTCTAAATCTTCTCCATTTGTATCTATAACTTTTTTATACCAGTCAAAAGATTTCTTTTTGCTTCTTTTTAATGTTCCGTTTCCATAATTGTCTCTATCTACATATATAAATCCATATCTTTTTTTCATTTCTCCTGTTCCAGCAGAAATTAAATCAATTGGACCCCAAGTCGTATAGCCCATTAAGTCTACACCATCTAATTCAACTGCATCTTTCATTGCTTTTATATGATCTCTTAAATACCCTATTCTGTAATCATCTTCTACATATCCGTTTTCATCTGGAACATCTACTGCACCCAATCCATTTTCAACTACGAATAGAGGTTTTTGATATCTATCATAAATTTCATTTATTGTTGTTCTAAATCCAAGTGGATCTAGTCCCCATCCCCAGTCAGTTACTTCAATATAAGGATTTTTCATTGTATGAAGTAAATTTCCCTCTCCATTTCCTGACAAGTCAGCTGCAATACATCTTGTAGTATAATAAGAAAAACTAACAAAATCGACAGTATTTTCTTTTAATATTTTTTTATCTTCTTCTGTCATTCCAACATTTATATTATTTCTTTCTAAAAATTTTTGTGCATATGGAGGATAGTATCCTCTAGCTTGAACGTCTATAAAAAAGTAATTTTCTCTATCACATTCAAGAGCTTTCCACACGTCTTCAGGTTTAGATGTTAAAGGATAAAATTTACCTGCTGCAAGCATACATCCGATTTTATTTTCAGGATCTATCTCATGTCCTATTTTTGTAGCCCAAGCACTTGCAACCAATTCATTGTGTGCTGCTTTATATAAAACTTCTTTTTTATCCTCTCCATCTTCAAAAACAATTCCCGCACCCATAAAAGGAGCGTGTAACAATATATTTATTTCATTAAATGTAAGCCAATATTTTACTAATCCTTTAAATCTTGTAAATATTACTGTACATAATCTTTTATAAAAATCTATTACTTTTCTATTTCTCCAACCACCATACTCTTTTATTAAATGAATTGGAAAATCAAAGTGAGTTATTGTTACTAAAGGTTCTATCCCATGTTTTCTGCATTCTTTAAATACATTTTCATAAAATTCTAATCCTTTTTCATTAGGAGTTTCTTCATCTCCTTTTGGAAAAATTCTAGTCCAAGCTAGAGACATTCTATACGTTTTAAATCCTATTTCTGCAAATAATGCTATATCTTCTTTATATCTATGATAAAAGTCTATTGCCCCTTTTCCTGGGTAAAAATATCCTTCTTCAAACTCAAGCATTTTTCTTTCACCTTTAATTATTTTTTCTCTTTCGTCTCCTACTGGTGATAAGTCAACATTAGCAAGTCCTCTTCCATCTACATTATAAGCTCCTTCTAATTGGTTTGCAGCTGTTGCCCCACCCCATAAAAAATCTTTTCTAAATCCCATTATTTTTCCTCCTAATATATATTTTTTATTTCTGTTTGATTTGATATTTCTCTCTATTTTCAAAATATTTTTTAAATTGAGGTAAATATTTTTCATGTGCATCTAATAATTCATTTAAGACTTTTCTTGCAATTTCTGTTCCAGGAACTAACGGATTAGTTGTAAATGCTTGTAATGCTGTGGCATAGTCCCCTGTCACTGCTGCTTCTACTGTTAATTCTTCCATTGACTTCATTACTTGAATATATCCTCTTTGACCTGGATTAGAAAATTTACCAAAATTAATAGGCTTAGGACCAGAAGCTGTAATATATGAAGAAATCTCTACTGATGAATCATAAGGCAAATCATAAATTGCTCCTTTATTCTTTGTATTTACTATCATTATTGTCCCTTTATCATTATAAATAGAATTTATAATTTCACAAGCTGCATCTGAATAATAAGCTCCCCCTCTTTGCTCTAATTGTTTAGGTTTTTCTTTTAAATCTAAATTTTTATATAATTCAAATAACTCTTCTTCAACTTTTTTTACTATCTCTCCTCTAGTTCCTTTTTCTTTCCAATCTTTTATAGACTTTTTTAACATTTCATCTTGTAAATAATAATATCTGTGATAAGGGCAAGGTAACATTCCTAAATTTTTTACTTGATCATAATCAAAATCAATATTTACTATATTTTTAACTCCAACTTCGTCTTTGTTTTGTAATTTCTCCCATAAGTCGTAAGTCAAGTCTTTCCCAAATTCATCTGCTACTGTGTACCATACAAAATGGTTTAATCCAGCAAACTGGAATTTAAATTTATCTATTTCCTTATTGTAAATTTTTGCACAATCCATTTGTAAATTTACAGGAACATTACATAATCCTACTATTTTATCAAAATCTCCATATTTAAGAACCGCTTCTGTAACCATTCCAGCAGGATTTGTAAAATTTATTAACCAAGCATTAGGTGCTAATTCTTTTATATCTTTTACTATATCTAATATAACAGGTATTGTTCTAAAAGCTTTTAGCATCCCACCAGGCCCGTTTGTCTCTTGACCTAAAAGTCCATTTTCAAAAGGTATTTTTTCATCTTTTATTCTTGCTTCAAGTAATCCTACACGAAACTGTGTTGTCACAAAATCTGCATCTTTTATTGCTTCTCTTCTATTTAATGTCAAATGAACTTCGCAGTCTATTCCTGCTTTTTCAACCATCCTTTTAGCAAGATTTCCCACTATTTCTAACTTTTCTTTACCGTCTTCTATATCTACTAACCATATTTCTCTAACTGGAAGTTCTTTGATTCTTTTTATAAATCCTTCTATAAGTTCAGGAGTGTAACTAGAACCACCACCAATTGTTACGATTTTTATGCCTCTTTTTTCCATTTTAATTCCCTCTTTCTAATTTTATATTATTTTTTATATTAAATATTTTTCAACAAAAAATGTAGTGTTATGATTAGTAATCTTCCTATATTAATTTAATATACCACCTTATTTTAAAAAAATCAATAAAACCGACGATTTTGCTCCGTCGGTTCATTTTCATTTATATTTTTAAAATTTTTTTGACACTTTTGTTTCATTTATTCCTCTTATCGACTTCTATTGATGTTTCAATATTTTTGTAATAATTTTCAACTAATAAAGATGTATAAAATATATCTAAAACATAATTAATCCCTGTAAATACTGAAAGCATTTCAAAACTTAAAATATAATTTGGAGCATGAATTTCTACATACTCGGAACAAACTTTTTTTATATCTTCAGATATTTTATTCCCTATTACTACTACGTATACTCCTCTTTCTTTTAAATACTTTGCTATTTTCATCATATAAGGATTATTTCCTGAAAGAGAAATAATAAGAGCTAAATCATCTTTACCTTTTCTACTAGAAATAACATAATGCTCGTTTATTCCATCATGTGCTTCACTTTCTATACCTAAAGTCATAAATTTAAAAGATGTTAATTTTGATATAGTATGGCTTATTCCAACACCATAAATCTCTATTTTCTTACTTTTTTTTAATTTTTCTATAATTTTTTTCATTACTTCAGGATTTAAATTGAATTTTGTATCACCTATTACTCTTTCATATAATGTGGGGATTATTGATACAATCTCTTCATACGAAGTTAATGTATTTACAGGTTCTTTACTCAATAATCCTTGAATTTTATACATTTCTGCTAATTCCTTTTCAATTTTCCGTTGAAAGTCTCTATATCCTTTCACTTTTAATTTTTTACAAAGTCTTACAACAGAAGCTTTACTTGTAAAAGATTTTTTAGCTAAATTTTCAGCAGATAGTAAAGACAACTCATTTAAATTATCTAGTATATAATCTGCTATTACTTTTTCATTATTAGTAAAATCCATCTTTTCTTCTAACTTTCTAATAATCATACTTCACCTTATTCTACAACTTTAAATTTTTTCAATCATTTTTATCCCAGGATCTAATATTTCTATATTAGTTAATTTCTTAAATTCTTCTTTTACATAAGGAAAATGAGTACAACCTACAACTATTGCATCTACTTTCATGGCATTAAAATATTTTATAAGAGTTAAAAAATCAAATTTTTCAGATATTTTTTTTACATTTTCACATTTTTCTATTTCTTTTACCATTTCAAGTAAAGTTATTCCTACAATTTCTATATTTTCATTTGTTTGGAACATCACTTTTTCTATTCCTGCAAGTCCTTGAGCATTTGCAGAAATAATACCTATTTTTTTATATTTTTTCGATATTTCAACATAAATATCCATAGGAGTTATAATTCTTATATTTTTTGTCTTAGCTATTTCATTAAAATCTAGAGAACTACTCAGAGAATTACAGTAAACAAAAAGAACATTACAATTTTGTTCTTTTATATTATCTATATGATTATTTATTATTTTTTCTTTATACTCTCTATTTGATACTTGAAAAATTGTCTGCTCAGATGGATTCCTAGATATAGGAATATCTAAAATTTCATTAAAATCATTTTTATAAAGCAACGAAACACCCATTTTAGTGTCTATAGGTGTTCCTGCCATTACTGCTATTTTCAATGCTATCTCCTATTCTTAATTTTTTAATACCTATTATCATAAAAATTACATCTTATGACAAAGAGTTTATTATCGTTTTAACATCCTTTAACTGTTTTGTATAATTCTATAAATTCTTTTACTATATCCTTAAATAAAATTGCACTCATCAAATGATCCTGTGCATGAACCATAATTAATCCAGTTTCTAGTTTTTCACCACTTGCCTCTTTAACGATTAAACTTGTTTGAATTTCATGAGATTTAAGCATCTCTTCACTTGACTCTTCCATTAATTTTGCAGCTTCATCAAAATTACCTGCTTTTGCTGCGTATAAAGCTTGATAAGCCAAACTTTTACTTTCTCCCGCATGTCCTATTAATGCCATTGCTACCATTTCCAAATCTTCTAAATCCAATGCATCTGTCATTTTAATTCCTCCTAGTTTTTTATATATTTTATTTTTTTCTTTGTTAATATTTTTTATTTAAAACTTTAATTTTAAAAAATATAAAAAGTTTTAAAAGTATTATAGTGAAACTTTATTAATAAATTATAAAAAAATTTTATTAGAATTTTCAATTTATTTTCTTATATAATATTTATATCACACATTTTTTATATGTCAATTTTTTAACTTTTTCATTATTTTTTCGTCTATTTTAATTTCATATTCACATTTTTATTAATTATTTTCTTTCTCTTAAAAAATAAACGATTTACTTTTTCATATTTTTTCGTGTATAATATAAAAGTAATTTTTAAAAAAATATATAATTTAAAATTT
>JAGOWQ010000054.1 GCA_018060185.1 Leptotrichiaceae bacterium
AAATATTAAAGATAATATAGAAAATATAAAAAATTCTATTAAAGGGTTATTTATAAATCCTGATAGTAATGTAACTATAAGAGCTGCTAATGCCATCCAAATTGTTATAAGCCCTGGAATTATAATCTCTAAAATTCCAAATATTGCAGTTGAAATTGCCCAAAAAATTGATCCCATAACTTCACCACTTCCTTATTGAGTAAATATTAAAACTATTTATTTCTTATATTATATCATACTTTTAATATTAAAAATATAAAATTATTACTTATAAAGTTTTATAGATTCTTTAAATTTGATTATTTTATTTTCTAATTCTTTTTTTATTGTATTTTCTTTTTGAATAACTTCTTGAGGAGCTTTAGATACAAAAGCCTCATTAGAAAGTTTACTTAAAACTCTGTCTAATTCTTTTTCGGCTTTTTCTATGTCCTTTTCTAATTTTTCTATTTCTTTTTCTTTATCAATTAAATCTGCAAGAGGTACGTAAATTCCAGTAGTTTCTACTAATCTAAATCCTATTAATTTTGGTATTTCGACATTTGGAGTAAAATCATATTTTTCAACATTAGCCAATTTATCTAAAATTTTAGAATTATTATTAAGTATTTCTTTCTCTAAATTATCCCCTACTTTAAAAATAACTTCTATTTTTTTAGCTGGTGAAACATTAGCCTCTCCTCTAATATTTCTAATTGCTGTAACTATTTCCTTTAAATAATCAAATTCTCTCTCAGATTCATCATTTAATAATTCTTTATCTTCTACAGGAAAATTAGATAACATTATTGTTTCTTCATCTATATCTAGTTCTTGCCAAATTTCCTCTGTTATAAAAGGCATAAAAGGATGGAGCATTTTTAATCCACTATCAATTACATGTCTTAATACCCACTGAGCAGTTAATTTATCTACTTTTTCAGTTTCTCCATAAACTCTCGTTTTTGCAATTTCTACATACCAATCACAAAAATCACCTCTAAAAAATTCATAAGCAACTTTTGCCGCACTGTCTAATTCGTATTTATCCATATTTTCATTCATAATTTTTACAGCTTTTTGTAATTTTGATAAAATCCATCTATCTTCTAATTTAAATTCTAAGTCAACTACCGATGTTTTAATATCAAAATCTTCCAAATTAGACAACACAAATCTCGAAGCATTCCATACTTTATTGGCAAATGTTGATCCCATTTCTAATAATTTTTCAGAAAAATGTATATCCTGACCTTGAGATGTGTTATACAAAAAGCTAAATCGTATTGCATCTGCACCGTATTTATCTATTAAATTTAACGGATCTGGAGAATTCCCTAAAGATTTACTCATTTTTTTCCCTTTTTCATCTCTAATTAATCCATGTAAATATACGTAATTAAAAGGAATTTCATCAGTTATATATAAACTCATCATTATCATTCTGGCAACCCAGAAAAATAATATATCTGCTCCTGTAACTAATGCATTTGTTGGAAAAAACTTCTCAAAATCAATTGTTTTTTCAGGCCATCCCATTGTAGAAAAAGGCCATAATGCTGATGAAAACCAAGTATCCAATACATCCGTTTCTTCTGTTAGTGATACATCTTTTCCAAATTTTTCTCTAGCTTGAATTTTTGCCTCTTCTAAATTTCTTGCGACAAATACTGTTCCGTCTTCTGAGTAGTAAGCAGGTATTCTATGCCCCCACCATATTTGTCTTGAAATAGTCCAATCTCTTATATTTTCAAGCCAATTATAATATACTTTTTCCCATCTTTTAGGAGTTATTTGAACTTTCCCATTATATACCACTTCTAATGCCCTTTTAGCAAGTGGCTCCATTTTTACAAACCATTGAGTCGATACTCTAGGTTCAATTATAGTATTACATCTATAACAATGTCCTACCGCGTTTTTGTGTTCTTTTACACCTACTAGTAATCCTTGTTCTTCCAAATCTGAAAGGACAGCTTTTCTTGCTGCAAATCTTTCAAGTCCACAATATTTTTTCCCATTTTCATTTATGTGAGCGTCTTCTGTGAATACATTTAAAAAATCCAGTCCTGCCCTTTTTGCTACTTCAAAGTCATTAGGATCATGAGAAGGAGTCATTTTAACTACACCTGTACCAAACTCTATATCTACATATTCATCTGCTACTATTGGTATTTCTCTGTTCATTAGTGGTAAAATAACTTTTTTCCCTACTAAATGTTTATATCTCTCATCATTAGGATTTACTGCAACACCTGTATCTCCTAGCATTGTTTCTGGTCTAGTAGTAGAAACAACTAGTATTTCATTGCTATCTTTTACAGGATACTTTATCTCCCAAATTTTACCATTCTTTTCTTCATGATTTACTTCATCATCTGCTATTGCAGTTTTATCATGTGGGCACCAGTTAACTATGTACTCACCTCTATAAATAAGTCCATCATTATAAAGTTTTATAAATACTTCTTTTACTGCCTTGGAAAGACCTTCATCCATAGTAAATCTTTCTCTTGACCAATCAGGAGAAACTCCTAATCTTCTCAACTGTTTAGTTATTAGGCCTCCGTGTTTTTCTTTCCATTCCCAAGTTTTTTTAAGAAATTCTTCTCTTCCTATTTCCTCTTTAGATGTTCCTTCTTCTTTTAACATTCTCTCTACTTTATTTTGTGTAGCTATTCCTGCATGATCCATTCCAGGCATCCATAGAGTATCAAAACCACTCATTCTCTTATATCTTATTATTGTATCTTGAATAGCTGTATCAAGCATATGACCCATATGTAATATTCCTGTTACATTTGGTGGCGGAATAACTATTGAATATCCTGTTTTTTCACCATTATGTTGTGCATTAAAGTATCCTTTTTCTTCCCATACTTTATACCATTTTTCTTCTATTTCTCTTGGGGAGTATGTTTTATTTAATTCTTTTTTCATATTTATTCTCATTGTGATTAAAATTTTCTAATCACTCCTCCTTATCCTTATTACTATCTATTTTCATATATTGCATTTTATCATAATATAATTTTTTTTTCTATAAAATAATAAAAGGTTATAAAAAACAAAATTTATGATAATAGTCCCATTAACTCATCATCGCTCATTTCAAATAATACCTTTTCACCATTTTTACCTTCAAGTAAATTTTCGCTTAATATCCTTTTATTTTCTTGAATTTTTAATATTTTCTCTTCTATAGTTCCTTCAGTAACTAATTTTACCACTTGAACATAGTTTTCTTGTCCTATTCTATGTGCTCTATCACTCGCTTGATTTTCCACAGCTATATTCCACCACGGATCATAATGTATAACTACATCTGCTCCTGTTAAATTAAGACCTGTTCCTCCTGCTTTTAAGGATATTAAAACAACCTGTTTTTCCCCTGAATTAAATTTTTTACATATTTCCATTCTATCCATTGATTTTACACTACCATCTATATAAAAATATTCTATTCCTTGATTTATAAGTTCTTCTTCTATTTCCTTTAAAGTCCCTACAAATTGTGAAAATACAAGAAGTCTATGTTTATTTTCAATTATATCTGGTAAAAGATCTTTTAATACCTCTATTTTTGCTATTTCTCCATCATAATCTTCTTTAAATAGACTAGGAGAATTACATATCTGTCTTAATTTAGTTAAAATAGCTAAAATTTTCATTCTATTATTTTCTTTCTTATTAAATTTACTCATTTCTTTCTTAGCTTTTTTAACATAAGACAAATAAAGTTGCTTTTGCCCTTCACTTAATTGAACAACAACATTTGTCTCAAACTTTTCTGGTAATTCAGTTAAAACTTCTTTTTTTGTTCTCCTTAATATAAAAGGAGATATTATATTTCTTAGGTTTTTTATTTTTTTAGAATTAGGATTAATAAGTATGTCTTTATAATTTCTTTTAAATTTTGAAAAAGTATCCAAATAACCTGGAAGAACAAAGTCAAATATTGACCATAATTCCATCACATTATTTTCCACTGGAGTTCCTGTAAGAGCAAAGTTCACCTTACTATTCAGTTTTACAACAGCTTTTTTTATTTGAGAAGTAGATGTTTTTATATTTTGAGCTTCGTCCAAAACCATAATATCAAATTTCTTGTCTTTGTATTCTTCCACATCATTTCTCAATGATTGATAAGTAGTAATAAAAAGACCTTTTTTAAATTTTGATATAAGATCTCTTCTCTTTTTAGAAGTACCTTCCACTAAAATAGGTTTTATATTACAGAATTTTGAAAATTCTTCTTTCCAGTTATGTAATAATGAAGTTGGCACTACAATTAATCCTAAAAAATCTTTTTTCTCATAATATATTTCATTTATAACTGCTATTGTTTGTAATGTTTTTCCAAGTCCCATATCATCTGCAAGAATAGCTCCAAATCCAATATCATACATATTTTTTAACCAATTATATCCTAATTTTTGATAAGGAAATAAATTTACTTTAATATTTTTAGGATCCTTTTCTTTCTTATCCTTTATTTTTTTAAAAAGTTTTTTAAACTCCGCAATTTCATCTAAATCTTCTCTTATGTTTTTTGAAATTTGAGAAAGTTGTAATGCTTTTATTTTAGAAATTTTATTTGTTCCTATTTTTAAATTTGAAACGGAATTAACCACTCCAAGAAGTTCTTCTATACTTTTATTTACTATTCTTACAAGTTCTCCACTAGTAAGAGTTATAAAAGTCTTTTCATTTTTTATTCCTTCAATGACAATTTCTACATCTGAAGTTGCTATGCCATCTATATTAAAAGAAAAATCAAGTAGTTCATTATTTATCTTTTTTATTTCAAAATTTACATTTATATTTCTTGCTTTTTTTATGGTATTATCTAGTTTTATTTTTACTTTATCAGAATAGTTTTCATCTATTATTTTCGAAATTACTCCTAATCCTTCATAGTCAATTATATACTCTTTATCATTGGTTTCAATTCCGATTCCTTTTATGGATAACTTTTCCAACATTATATCTAAAATTTCCATTAACTCTGTATTTATTCTAGGCATAAAATATTTTTCATCTTTTTTTATAACATTAACAATATTTGAAATTTTTATTTGAAGGAAATTTTTATTATTCAAATCTTGAACATGAAGTTCTACATCACCTAGTTCATCAGTATATTCTGCAACTTCAATTTTTTTTAATAACATTTTTTCTCTAAAACCACTTTTACTATCTTTTAATAAATCATTTAAAAATTCTCTATCTATACCTATTTCATTTAAAAATTCTCTTTCATTCTGCTTCATTTTATATATTTTAAATGGTTCGTTTTTAAAATGATAATAATAGCTTTCTTCATCTATTTGCTCTATTTCTCTAAATATTATCCTTTTATTATCTTTAATGAATAGTGGTTCGTAATCTTCACTTTTTTTCATATATTTTTCAAAAATATATATTCTCTTATTTATATCTATTACATCTAGAATTTTATCATAAAATCCTTTTATTATTTTCAATCCTTTTTTATCCCTTATAATAGTGTCTGTTTTAATAATTTTTTTACAAAATTTATCTATTTCTTCTATTATTATTCTATTTTCATTACTAAAATAATGAATTTCAGGATTAAAAACAAACTTACCAGTTATATTATATTTTTCATTTTTTATTATGCTATCTACAAATTTGACCACATCTTTTACGTAATATGTTTTATCTATTCCTGTTTTTATCCTAAATACATAACCAGGTGTAAAGTTATCTCTTTCGTAATCATAGCCGTATCTATAGTCACTATAACTTTCTTCGTCTACTTCTATTTCTAATAAAAGTTCCTTTTTTGTTTCTAAATTTTTATTTTCATCTCTTATATTTATTTTTTCTATTATTTCGTTTTCTTTATTTAATTTTTTCGATTTATTTTCTATTTTTCCATTTTCATATTTTTTTATTTCACTTTTTAAATTATTATTTTTTTCTATCTTTTTCTTAGGTTTTATCTCTTTTTCTTTTTCAGATATTTCATATATTTTTTCAAAAATTTCATCAAATTTCATAATAGTATTTTCAGTTCCTATAGTTTCGATGACATCTTTGGTTTTATCTGAAAGTATGCCTAAAGCGACTATATGTTTGCAAATATTTTTTCTTTGATTATAATCAACACAACTACAATTTGATTCTATGTACTCTCCTTTTTTTTGAGTTATGGTCATAGATGTTCTAATATTTTTATCTTTTTCATTATAATCTGCTTCTATTGTTATAAATTTCTTATCAGCTAAAAGAGTATTTATTATTCCCTCTTCCCTTTTAAAACAACTTGTACCTCTTTCAAAAACTATTTCTGATACTTTATTTTTTAACTGTTCTGTTACTTTATTTGCCATTTATTCTCCCAATTTATCTTTTTCTTACTCAACTTTTTTCTTCATTACTATTCCGTGATTATTCAATCCGTAGTAATTCTTTCTTAACGAGATTTCCTCAAATCCTAATTTTAAATATAATTTTATAGCATTATAGTTATTTTCATCAACTTCTAAAATTATTTGCTTTTCAATTTCATTTCTATTTTTATATTTTTTCTCTAAAAATAAGAGGTTTATGCTTTCTTTTAGTAACCTATTTCCCAATCCTTTATTATGCATTTTTTTTTCTATTGCAATTTCAAATAAGTCTATAAAATCTATACTGTCATAAAAAATAATGTATCCTAATAAATTTTTAAATTTGTCATCTAAAATAATATATATTTCATATTGACTACTATAAAAAATATCTAAAAAATATTTATTTTCTACTCTTTTTTTTAAATTTTCATTGTGTATTTTTACAAATATCTCTAACATACTATTTATATTAGAGATATTTTTGTTTTTTATATTAAATTTTTTTATAATAATTTCTTCCATTAGTTTAATAATCCTAATCTATTTAAAGGCCACCATCTAATTAAAAGTTCACCTCTTATTCTATTTTCAGATACATATCCAAAATATCTTGAATCATAACTATTTCCAGTATTATCCCCCATTGCCATATAATAATTTTGAGTTAAAGTAATTGATTCACCATTTAAAAGTTTATTAAATAATTTATCATCGTGTTTAAAATCCATTATTGGAAGAACTATTTCATCCCTTCCTTCAACTTTTAAAGTAAACGTGTAATATACATTTTTTATTGCATCATTAGGATTTTCTTTATTATATGTATTTTCATTTCCAATAATATCTTTATATCCTTTATTTACCCCTATTCTTCCTAAAAAATCTGTAGCAGTTAATTCTTCGTAAGTTTCACCTTCATTATAACCTTTCCAATCTGATTGTGCTACAAATTGATCATCAGAAGTATACCCTGTTAGTTTTCCTATCATTATTATTTTATCCAGCTTAACTTTATCTCCCTTTTTAGGGACATATATCTTATTATCGTAAAAAATACCTTCTGGTTCATAAGATCTATTTAATATTTCCGATGCTTTATCATTTATAACCATTCTTCCGCTTATAATTTGCATTGTATCTCCAGCAACTCCTGTTAATCTTTTCGTGTACATAACTTGATTATTCATAGGTTCTTTAAATGCTATAATATC
>JAGOWQ010000055.1 GCA_018060185.1 Leptotrichiaceae bacterium
TTCCAAATCTTGACAATGCCCTTGGTTGATCGTGATTGTTCCAAAAAGTAGCGTTCCAACCATTTCCCTCATACATTTCTGTTTGCCATTTGGAAAATATTTTTTTTAATTGTAAAAAATCAAAAGGAGCTTTTATCCACTTCTCACCATTTGGATAATCTACTTTAAGATGATGAAATGAAAATGTCATAGAAAGTTCTTTTTCATATGGATTAGAATACTTTATACAGTTATCTATACTTGTCGATGACATTTCACCTACAGTTATTAATTCTCCTCCACAAAAAGCTTCTCTAGTCATTTCTTTTAAAAACTCATGTATTCTAGGTCCATCAGTGTAAAATCTTCTTCCGTCTGGAACAAATCTAATGTCACTTCCATCATCATCCAAAAATCTTTGATCCTTAGAAATAAGATTGATAACATCTAGCCTAAATCCGTCAACTCCTTTATTAAGCCAAAATCTTATCATTTCATATACTTTTTTTCTAACATTTTCATTTTCCCAGTTTAAATCTGCCTGAGTTACATCAAATAAATGTAAATAATATTGATTTCTTTTTTCACTGTATTTCCAAGCATTTCCACCAAATTTTGACTCCCAATTTGTAGGTTCTTTTTTTATTTCTTCCCCTTTTTCATTTTTTACTATAATAGGATCTTTCCATATATAAAAATCTTTATATTCAGGATCTAATTCTTCTGATTTTTTAAACCATTCATTTTCTATAGAAGAATGATTAACAACTATATCCATTACTATTTTTATATTTCTTTTATTGGCTTCATTTAACATATCCTCAAAATCTTCCATTGTACCGTAAGACTCATCTATATTATAGTAATCACTTATATCGTAACCGTTGTCCTTTTGAGGAGATTTATACATAGGTGTAAGCCAAAGCACTTCCACTCCAAGTTCTTTTAAATAATCTAATTTTTCTATAATTCCTCTTATATCTCCTTGCCCATTTCCCGTTGTATCATTAAAACTCTTGGGATATATTTGATAAACCACCGATTTATGCCACCACTTCATATTAAAATCTTTTTCCATTGAAATACTCTCCTTATATTTTATTTCTTACATAAAATTTAATATTCTTTTATCTATATTTAACAAATTTTTCTAGTATTTATCATGAATTTTACTCTAGTACCTAAAAGTAAAACTATTTATATAACAATATTTTAATAGAATCAAAAATAAAAATTACAATTAACGATATTAAAATTATAATACCTAGTCCATATTTTTTAAACGATAAATATGTTATCACTCCTATTCCAAATAATATTTTTAGTAAATCATAAGATGTTGTGCCACCAGAAGTTAAAATTCCAGGAAATATTAATAACGTTAAAACTGAATAAGGAAGAGCCTCAAAAAATTTATTAATAAAATAATTTTTTTCTGGAATTTTTATAAATAAGGGTAAAGTTCTAAGTATAATCGTAACAAATGATGTTGTTATTATTAATAATAAAATTTTTGAATTACTCATTTTGTTCTCCTATTCCATCTTTGTAATGTAAAAAAGCATAAATTAAACTTGAAATAATCATTATTATTACCATTGACCATCCTCCACTTATATTTTTAAGTAAAGGTGTATACATAAATGAAATCTTTATTGCAATTACTGTTAGTACCACTTCAATATACTTAAACTTTTCTCTTAAAGACACAATAAGAAGACTTAAAAAAGCAGAATATAACACAAAACTCAAACTATTTCTGAATATATCTGGTATTAGATTACCAAAAATAGCTCCTATTACAGTACTTATTCCAAATGAAAAGTAAGGAATTGTATTTAATCCTATTATATACCACGGATTTTTTTCTTTTTTTATTGTTATATAAGTTGCTGTTTCATCTGTTATTCCAATTCCTACAATTATTTTTTCAAACAAAGATGTTTTTTTATCTAATTGCTTGTAAACAACTAAGTTTAACAAAACATATCTTAAATTTATCATAAATATAGAAACTACAACTTCTGTGAAACTTGAATTTTGTTCATATACAGCTTTCAAAAACATAGACTGAGCACTTCCAGCATATATTCCAAAAGACATTAAAAATGACCCTATTAATTCCATTCCAAATCTTTTTGATATAAGACCTATTGTAATTCCAAAAGGGATATATGCAATTCCTATGCTAAATCCTGATTTTAATCCTTTTACATACTTATCAATACTTTTATTTTGATAAACTTCCAAAATTTCTCCTTTTCTATTTTATACGGTTATTTTATTAGATTAACTAACTACTAATTTTAAAAAATTTATTTCAATATATCAATTTAACTTCTATAAGAATACATCTTCCTATTAGTATGATTTTAAATTATTTAATATGTATTCAATTTAACTTCTAAATATATTAATGACAGGTGTTTCATAAGGATGAGCCTCTTTTATCAAATAGTATGACAACTCTTCAAACTCCCTTCTTACTCTAAACTTTATTATTTTTTCATCCGATGTGCTCTCCTTACCAACTTCACCGTAAAAAGGATTTCCACCTTCCATAGTTTTCCAATGTCCTACTGTATCTGTGATTGAATAAACATCAGTATAAAATCTTTCAGTAAGAAGAGAATATCTTTTCAAATTTTCAATTATATTTTTTACATAATTTTCTTTGAATTCTAATTTTGAATCTATTAAATTATCATTTTCATAATTTAAAGTAAGATAAAAAAAATTGGAGTTTTCAAACAGTAATTTCAAAAATATCTTATCTCCTTCCCATAAATTAAGGCTTAAAATTTCATTTTTATCAATCCATTTCAACTCTCCTTTTGAATCCCAGAAAAACTAGAGCTTGTGTACAGATACATAAATAGTGGCTCATCTTTATTATATTTAAAAATTACAAGTCCTTTAAACTCATAATTTTCCAATTCGTATCCAGTCTCCTCAAATACTTCTCTTTTCAAGCATTGTTCAGGTAGTTCATTATCCTCAAGTTTTCCTCCAACTCCAAGCCACTTTCCTCTATTTATGTCAATTTCTTTTTTTGTCCTATGTAACATTAAATATTTATTATCCCTTTCAAGATAGCACAATGTTGTAATCATAATTCTAACCTCTAGTTCAAATTTTTTATTTTAATTATAAAAAACTATTTATAATTTATTTCCCTTATTATATTATATTAACTAAAAATCAAAAATACTATCTTTTGATTCCCATTTACCATTTTTTTTCTCAAATTCAAATTCTTGAATTATATTTTCTCTTTTTACTTTTTTTATTTCTTTAATAAATATTTCCTTAAATTTCTCTCTATTTTTTTTATCCTCTAAATCTAACTTCCCTCCCAATTTGAGTTCTATATTTTTATAAAAATCGCTATCTACTTCTTTAATTACTTCAAACTCAATTACTACAGAAGCATTATTTATAGTATTGTATTTTATATTTTTTATATTCGCTTTAAAAATTTCATCCATTGAAATACTAAATAAAAAAGCTACTACTGCTTCTTCCTCTCCTGCAGAAAGAGATAACCATTGTTCCATTTGTTCCTTTGCCATTTTTATTTCATTTTTAATTTCATTTTGAATGAGAATGTTATTTTCATTTATCTCATTTTTTGAAATATTTAATCCTGGAGCGACAGAAATAATTATCTTATACTCTGAACCAAATCCAAAACTAAATAATATTAAAAACAAGAATGCCACTTTTTTCATTTTAAAATACCTCCCAATTATTTTATATTAAAAAATCCTAAAAATTATACATAATAATATTCCATTTATCTATCATTTATAAAAGGCTACTTCAACTCTTCCCAATTTTTAGCATATGCTCCATTAGCTTTTATTGCCACATTTTCAAAAATTATAGTTTCTTCCATAATTTTTTTAATTTCTATCAAATATTTTTCTATCGATTCATCTTTTACTTCAAATATAAGCTCATCATGAACTTGAAGAAGCATTTTTATATCATCTCTATCTTTAAATTTATTATATAGTTCTATCATTACTTTTTTTATTACATTAGCTGCTGTACCTTGAACTACAGTATTTACAGCCATTCTATTTGCTTGATTTTGAATATTCTTATTTTTAGAGTTTATTCCTGATATATATCTTCTCGTCCCATAAAGTGTTTCCACAAATCCGTTTAACCTAGCATTCTCTAATACATCTTCAAGAAACAGTTTTACTTTAGGATATTGTTCAAAATATGTCTTTATATATTGAGAAGCATCTCCAAGAGGTATTTTAAGCTCTTTTGATAATCCAAAAGAAGTTTTTCCATATAAAATACTAAAGTTTATAACTTTTGCTATACTTCTTTCAGTTCTTGTTATTTCTTCCTCGTCTGTTTTAAAGAAAAGTTTTCTTGCAGTCAAATCATGCAAATCCTTATCTTTTTTATATGCTAGTAACAAATTATCATCTTGAGACAATTCTGCAAGAACTCTCAGTTCAATTTGAGAATAATCAAAAGACATAAGACTCCAATTATCTTCTGATATAAACCCTTTTCTTATTTTTATTCCATCATCTGTTCTTACAGGAATATTTTGTATATTTGGATTTGTAGAAGAAAGTCTTCCTGTGGCTGTTCCATTTTGATTAAATGTTGTATGAACTCTGTCATTTGTATCGGCTAATTTTGGGATAGGTTCTAAATAAGTAGAAAAAAGTTTCGTATACCCTCTATATTCTAAAAGTTTTTCAGCTATGTCTATCCTCCTTAAAGCTAATTCTTCCAGAACTTCAACATCTGTAGAATACCCTGTTTTAGTTTTTTTTACAGGAGATATCCCCATTTTTTCAAAAAGTATTTCTGCAAGTTGTTTTGGAGAACCTATGTTAAACTCCTCTCCTGCAAGTTCATATATTTTTTTTTCAAGTTTCATAATGTTTTCTTGAAGCTCGTTTTTGTATTCCTCAAAATATTTTTTATCTATTTTAATCCCATTCAATTCCATAACTGATAATACTGGTACAAGCTTATTTTCAATACCTTCAAAAACTTTTTCTAACTCTTCATTTTTCAATCTCTCACTTAGTGTTGTTTCAAGTTTTTTTATACAAAATGCTCTTTTCCATAAAAAATCTATTTTTTCCTCTCTTGTAATTTCATTCATATTTCTTTTTTTGAACTGTTCTTCAAATTTTTCAAAATTTTCTCCTAATTCGTAAAAAATTACATTCTCAAGTTCATGAGAACTTTCAGTTCCCAAAACATACCACGCTAACATCACATCGAAATATTCTTTTGGTTTAATCCCTGTTTTTAATATTTCCTTTACATTGTATCCAACTATCTTCTTATTTTCAAGTTCTTTAAACAATATATCACAACTTATTTTTCCATCATTTAAAATTACTATATTTTCATTTTCATCACTTATTCCAATTCCAAATTCATTTCCAAATATGGCTATTTCATATCCCATCTTCGACACTATTTCAGCACTATTTTCTAATAAAACTTCTTTAAAAGAGTTTGTACTAGGTTCTTTGATTGATATATTATCTTTCGAAACTTCATTTTTTTCTGTTAATGTATTTGTAGTATCAAAAAGAGATATCTGTCTATTATTTTGACTTTTTATATTCGTTACTTGAACCTCTAATGGATTTTTATGTTTTTTTAATTCATTTTCAATAATAGCAGAAAATTTCTTAAATTCCATTGTTTTATAGATAATAAGTAATTTTTCTAAATCTTTTTTATCTAGTTTCAACTTTTCTTTATCATATTCCATATCTATATCTATATGAACTGTAGCCAATTTTCTGCTTAAAAATGCATTATCTCGTTCTTCTAAAAGCTTTTCTTTTTTCTTTCCATTTATTTCATCAATATGCTCATATAAACTTTCTAAATCACCATATTGGTTAATTAGTTGAACTCCAGTTTTAGGTCCAATTCCAGATACTCCAGGTATTCCGTCTGATGAATCACCCATAAGTCCAAACAAATCAGGAATTTTATTTGGTGTTACTCCTATATAATCCACTACATCTTCATCTGTTCTTATGTACCTAAACATAGAATTTTTATCTCCTTTTCCAAGAAGAGCAATATTTATTTTCTCATTTACAAGTTGGGATAAATCTTTATCTCCTGTTACTATATATACTTCTATTTCTTCTTCCATGTCTTCCGAAAATTTTACAGAAAGTGTGGAGATTACATCATCGGCTTCGTATCCATTTATTTTATATTTTGGAATTCTATACCCATCTAATACACCCATTATATATTCTTGCTGTGCAACTAAATCTTCTGGCATACTTTCTCTATGAGCTTTATATGTTTCCAATTCTTCAGACCTTTTTAATTTGCTTCTTTTTATATCAAGACAAGCTACTAAAAAGTCAGGGTTTAACTCTTTTAATACTCCTTCTAACATATTTACAAATCCATAAGTTGCTCCTGTGGCAAGCCCTTTAGAATTCCTCATTCCCATCAATGCAAAATGTGTTCTATACATCATAGCGCTAACATCTAATATTACAGCTTTTTTCATATTTATCCCCTTATCATTTTTATATGGTATATTATATCATATTTGTATATTGACAACAACAATTATTGAGGATATACTTTATTAAACAATTTCAATATGTATTGTTATTTATGCTATTGACTTTTAGTTTTTTATATTGTATATTAATTATATTAATAATAAACATTAATAATCTTGCTTAATTTTTGTTTATAAAAATTTTTAGAAAGGAATGATTTATTTGACGGAACGTGAAAAACAAATAATAGATTTAATTAAAGAAAATCCTTTAATAACTCAAGAAGAAATAGCAGCTGAATTAAAATGTGCTAGAACATCTATTGCTGTACACATAAGTAACCTTATGAAAAAAGGAGCTATTTTAGGTAAGAAATACATCATTAATGAGACACCTTACATTTTGACAATTGGAGCAACTAATATTGACATCATGGGAAAATCCTATGGAAATGTTATTAGATACGACTCTAATCCTGGAGATGTTTCGATTTCCTTTGGAGGAGTTGGAAAAAATATAGCAGAAAATATTGGTAAATTAGGAATAGGTTCTAAATTTATAACTGCGTTAGGCGATGACATATATGGAAGAGATATAAAAGAATATTTGAAAAACCAAAACCTTGATATCTCTGATTCTTTATTTTTAAAAAACCATCAAACATCTATGTACGTATCTATTTTAAATGATGATAAAGAGATGGAAATGGCGGTTTCCTCTACTGATATTTGTAAAAATATTACTCCTGTTTATCTAGATAGTATAAAAAAGAAGATAACAAATGCAAAATTAGTTGTTGTTGATACTAACTTAGAAGAAGAAACATTAAGATATCTTGCTTTTTTAAGAAGAAAACCTAATCTTATTCTTGATACAGTATCCACTAAAAAAGCATTAAAGGTAAAAGAATTCATTGGTAGATTCCATACAATTAAACCTAATAGATTAGAAGCAGAAATTTTATCTGGAACAA
>JAGOWQ010000008.1 GCA_018060185.1 Leptotrichiaceae bacterium
CAACAGGGATACACCTGGTTACATTTCGAACCCAGTAGTTAAGTCTGTTTACGCCTAAGATACTTAGTTATTTACTAGGGAAAATCGGTAATCGCCAAACTTTTTTATTATATGAGAATTTTGTTAAAGGAGAATACTTTTGATACCTAAAATTTTATTTATTATAAAATTTTAGGTATCAAAAGTATTTTTTGTATTTTAATAATATTTTGATATAAATTTATAGTAAAAAAATGCAAAATATATTATAATATCTAAGTGTAGAATATTTGTGTCTAATGTTTGTTTTATAAAAGGAGAAAAAATGGAAAAAATAATGGGAATTAACCCTGTAATAGAAGTTTTAAAATCAAATAAAAATATTGAGAAAATAGAAGTATATAAAGGTATAAAAAAAGATACGATAAAGGAAATTTTGACTTTAGCTAGTAAAAGAAATTTAAAAATATTTTATACTAATGTTAGAGTAGAAAATTCTCAAGGAGTTATTGCATTAGTATCAGAATTTGACTATTATGTGGATATGATAGAGTTTTTAGAAAAAGTTTTAAGAAAATCAAAATCTATTGTTATAATTTTAGATCAAATACAAGATCCTAGAAATTTTGGTGCAATAATAAGAAACGCTGAATGTTTCGGAGTAGATGGGATAGTAATTCAAGATAGAAACAACGTAAAAGTTACAGAAACAGTTGTAAAATCTTCTACTGGTGCTATTGAGCATGTGGACATAATTAAAGTCATAAATATTTCAGACGCAATAGATAAATTCAAAAAATATGGATATAAAATTTATGGAGCAGAAGCAGATGGAGATTTATTTTACTATGAAGAAAAATATCCTGATAAAGTTTGTGTTGTACTTGGTAGTGAAGGAAATGGAATGAGAAAAAAAGTAAGGGAACATTGTGATGAAATAGTAAAGATTCATTTAAAAGGAAAAATAAATTCATTGAATGTATCTGTAGCTAGTGGAATAATATTATCTGAAATTACAAAATAAAAAATGTAAAAAAGTGTTAAACTATAAAATATAAATTATTATTTAAACGATTAATAAATTGTGGAGGAAAAGATGAAAAAGGAGTACAAACCATTAGAAATTGAGAAAAAATGGCAAAATATTTGGTCTGAAAAAGATGTTTTCAAGTCCAAAAATAATGTTGATGGAAAGGAAAACTATTATGTTTTAGAAATGTTTGCTTATCCGTCGGGGAAACTACATGTAGGTCATCTAAGAAATTATGCTATAGGTGATGCTATAGCAAGATATAAGAAAATGAAAGGATTTAATGTTCTACATCCTTTTGGATGGGATAGTTTTGGACTTCCTGCAGAAAATGCAGCTATTGATAACGGAGCTCATCCTGGTAAATGGACTGAGTCTAACATAAATAATATGAGAAGACAGCTAAAATTAATGGGTCTTTCTTATGATTGGAGTAGAGAATTAAGTACATATACTCCTGAATATTATAAATGGAATCAAAAATTTTTTATTGAAATGTATAAAAAAGGGCTTGTATATAAGAAAAAATCGTATGTAAACTGGTGCCCTAGTTGCAACACTGTTTTAGCTAATGAACAGGTTGAAGATGGGAAATGTTGGAGACATGGAAAAACGGATGTAATTCAAAAAGAATTATCTCAATGGTATTTAAAAATAACTGATTATGCAGAAGAATTACTTACTGGTCATGAAGAATTAAAAGGGAATTGGCCTGAACAAGTACTCACGATGCAAAAAAATTGGATAGGGAAATCTGTAGGAGTAAAAGTTGATTTTGTTCTTGACTATAATTTTAAAAATAATGAAAAATCAAATTTAGAAGTAAATAAAAATGGAGAAGTAGTTGTTTCAGTGTTTACTACTAGACCAGATACATTATATGGTGTAACATATGCTACAGTTGCACCTGAACACCCTTTAGTTGACGAGATAATACTAAAAGAAAATCCTTCTTTGAAAGAATTCGTAGATAAGATGATTAATGAAGATAAAATTAATCGTACAGCAGAAGATAAGGAAAAAGAAGGTGTATTTAGTGGACTTTACGTAGTAAATCCTGTAAATAATGAGAAAGTTCCTTTATGGGTAGCAAATTATGTATTGATGGATTATGGAACAGGAGGGGTTATGGCTGTTCCTGCACATGATGAAAGAGATTTTCAATTTTCAAAAAAATACAACTTACCAATTAAAGTAGTTATTTTACCAGTGGATGAAAATGGAGATATTAAAGAAGTAGAAGTTTGTAAAATGACAAATGCTTACAAAGGTGAAGGTATTTTAATAAATTCCGAAGAATTCAGTGGAATGAATAATGAAAAAGCAAAAGAAAGAATATCTGAAAAGTTAGAAGAGAAGGGATTGGGAAACAGAACAGTTAATTATAGACTACATGATTGGTTGATAAGTAGACAAAGATACTGGGGAACTCCAATTCCTGTGATTTACGATGAAGATGGAAACATATATTTGGAAGAAGAAGAAAAATTACCTGTAAAATTGCCTACTGATATTGAATTTAATGGAAAAGGTAACCCTCTTGAAACTTCTGAAGAATTTAAAAATGTCATACTACCTAATGGGAAAAAAGGGAAAAGAGAAACAGATACAATGGACACTTTTGTGGATTCATCTTGGTATTATTTGAGATATTTAGATTCTAGCAATAGTGAAAAACCTTTTGAAAAAGCGGATGGGAATAATTGGACTCCTGTAAGCCAATATATTGGTGGTATAGAACATGCTGTAATGCATTTACTTTATGCTAGATTTTTTCATAAATCATTGAGAGATATGGGATATATTGATACAAATGAACCATTTAAAAAATTATTGACTCAAG
Organism: Leptotrichiaceae bacterium; assembly: GCA_018060185.1. GTDB lineage: Bacteria > Fusobacteriota > Fusobacteriia > Fusobacteriales > Leptotrichiaceae > JAGOWQ01. The sequence continues at coordinate 2,853 of JAGOWQ010000008.1, forward strand.
GTATGGTATTAGGTTCTTCTTACTATTCAAAAAACGAAAGAAGATATTTGTTCCCTCATGAAGTTGAATTGAGAGATGGAAAATCATATTCAAAATTAGGAGAAGAATTAGTAGTAAAAGTTGAAAAAATGAGTAAATCCAAAAATAATGGTCTAGATCCAGAAGAAATAATTAAAGAATACGGAGCAGATTCATCAAGGGTATTTACGTTATTTGCTGCGCCACCTGAAAAAGAATTAGAATGGAATATGAATGGTTTAGCTGGAGCTTATAGATTTATAAATAGACTTTACTTATTAGTATCTGAAACTAATGATTTTGCTGATAAAGAAAAAACAAAATTAAATAATTATGAAATTAATCTAGCAGCAAGGAATGAAAAAGATGAAAATATTCATAAAAAACTACATCAGACAGTAAAAAAAGTAACAGAAAGTATAGAAGACGATTTTCATTTTAATACAGCTATTGCAGCTATTATGGAATTGTTAAATGATATGACAACATATAAACATGAAATTATAGACAAAAAAGCTGGTTCTTCAGAATCTAAAAAGATATGGAAAGAAGTGTTAGATAAAACAATATTGATGATTTCACCTTTTGCTCCTCATGTGTCAGATGAATTATGGGAAATGACAGGGAATAATGAATTTATTTTTGAGGAAGAATGGCCTAATTATAATGAAGAATTAATTAAAGAAAATAAAATAAATTTAGTTATTCAGATAAATGGGAAAATAAGGGATACAATTTCAGTAGAAGTAGGAATTTCTAATGAAGAATCTGAAAAATTAGCTTTTAATTCTGAAAGAATAAAGAAATTTATTGATGGAAAAGAAGTTTTAAAAGTAATTGTTATTCCTAATAAATTGGTTAATGTTGTTGTAAAGTAAAAAATTAAAAAAAGGGAAAAGATGGAAAATAAAAAAGTTGTAGTTGGAATGAGTGGCGGCATAGATAGTTCTGTTGCCGCTCTTTTACTAAAAGAGCAAGGGTATGATGTATTAGGGGTAACATTAAAACATCTGCCAGATGAGCTTTCGGAAAATCCAGGAAAAACATGTTGTTCATTAGATGATATAAACGATGCTAAATATACTTGTTATACGTTAGGAATACCACACTACACTATAAGTGTAGTGGAAGAATTTAAAGAACATGTTATGAAATATTTTATAAATATGTATAATTTGGGGAAGACGCCTTCTCCTTGTATAGTTTGCGACGAAAAGATAAAAATAAAAAAAATAATAGATTTTGCGGATAAATTGGGAATAAAGTATATTTCCACAGGTCACTATTCTAAAAAGAGTTTAAATAATCTTCTTTTATGGGATAGAAAAAATATTAAAGATCAGACTTACATGCTTTATAGACTAGACAAAGAAATACTTGAAAGATTTTTATTTCCATTATCAGAATATAAAAAATCCGAAGTTAGAGATATTGCTAAAAATAAAGGGATACATACTCACAATAAACCTGACAGTCAAGGAATATGTTTTGCTCCAAATGGATATAAATCTTTTCTAAAAAAAGTTTTAGGAGATAAAATAAAAAATGGAAATTTTATTGATAAAAATGGGGAAATAATTGGAAATCATAAAGGATACCAATTTTATACTGTAGGACAAAGAAGAGGATTGGGACTTAACCTTGGTAAAGCTTTTTTTGTATCGGAAATAAGACCTGAAACTAACGAAGTAGTTATTGGAAATTTTGATGAAATCCTTACAGATAAAGTAGAAGTAATAAACTATAAATTTCATTGTAATATATCTAACATTTTAAATAAAAAATTAATAGCAAGACCGAGATTTTCTTCTAAAGGATTAAAAGGAGAGTTGAAGTTAATAAAAAATTCAGAAAAAAATTCAGTTTTTACAGAAGATAGAAATATTAATATAGAAAATGAGGATAAAATAAAAAAAGAAGCAAAACTTATATTTGAATTTGAAGAAAAAACTCATGAAAATAGTGAGGGTCAACATATAGTTTTTTACTTAGAAAATGAACTTGTCGGTGGAGGAGAAATTAAAAAAATTATTTAAAATTTAATTTCTAAATAATACAAGCTATAAGTTTAGATTTAAAAATATAATAAAATTTAAAAATATAATAAAATAAATTGTATTCATAAAAAATATAGAAAGTATATTTATAATAAATTTTACTTATAAATTATAAAATGATAAAATATGAAAAATAATAAGAATAATAAAAAGTTAAAATTTGGAGGATTTAAAGAAATGGCAGAAAAAACAGAATTTATGAATTATGCTTACTTTGATAAAAAAATAGTAGAATTTGAAAAAGCCACAGTGAGCATTGCGACACATAGTTTACAGTATGGAACTACTTGCTTTGGAGGATTAAGAGGGTATTATAGAAATGGTAAAGTAGTAATTTTTAGACTTAAGGATCATTATGAAAGACTAATGTTAGCTTCAAAGATGTTAGGATTTGAATTTTTTATAAGCTGGGAAGAATTTTACGATATAGTAGTAGAATTGGTAAATAAAAATAACGTTAAAGAAGATTTTTATATGAGACCTTTTGTGTTTTGTAAAGAACCTAGACTATCTCCTAAAAAAGCAGGTCTAACTTTTGACTTAGCTATTTATATGTTACCTTTAGCAGATTATGTAAATTCAGAAAATGGATTAAAATTAATGAGTTCTACATATAGAAAATATAATGATTCAGCAATTCCAACAAAAGCAAAGGCAGGAGGGTCGTATATTAATTCATTTTTAGCAACAAGTGATGCTCAGAGAAATGGATATGATGATGCTCTTATGTTTGATGATACAGGAAGTGTTGTTGAAGTATCTGTTGCTAATATAATAGTGATTTATAGAGGTGAAGTTATTATACCTGATACAGGAAATGCAGCTTTGGAAGGAATAACTTTAAGATCTGCTTTAGAAATTTTAGAATATAACGGATATAAAATTAATAGAGGAAAAGTAGATAGATCTATGATATTCACAGCTGATGAATTATTAATAACAGGAACAGCAATGAAAGTGTTATTTGCAGAATCACTTGATCAAAGACCAATTGGTAAATTAAATTATTCTGAAAAAGGTATTTCTGGACAGTTTCATCAATTATTAAAATTAGAATATGAAAAAATAATAAATGGTGATCATGAATTATCTAAGAAATGGTTATTTGAATTTTAATAATAAATTATAAAGAAAAGTATTAAATTAAAATATATAATACTTTTTTTTAAATGAAAAAAACTTGAAAAAAATTTTTTAAAAATGAAAAAAAATTGAAAAAAGTTATTGACAAAGTAAAAATATTATGGTATAACTTATTGTCTAAAAGAGACGCCCCATCTCTACATTTAGACTTCTTTCATACAAGAAACGAGCACACGGCTCGTTTTTATTTTTAAAATTCTAATTTAAAAATAGAGATAAATTGGTATCTCTATTTTTTTAATGAACTTTAAAAATTTAATATTAAAAAATATATCAAGAAATGTAATAATATGATAGAATATATTTTAAGTAAATAAAATATTGAAAGAGAGAAAAAATGGAATCTGAAATTGTAATAATAGGTGGAGGAGCAGCAGGAATAATGGCTGCAATAGAAGTAAGAAAAAATGGTAAAGAAGTTATAGTTTTAGAGCGTAAAGATAGAATATTAAAAAAAGTTCTTGTTACAGGAAATGGAAGATGTAATATAACCAATATTAGAGCAGATATTTTAAACTATTTTTCTATAGGAGAAGGAAAAGAGAAAATAAAAGGAATATTAGATGATTTTTCGCCTAAAAATACAATGGAATTTTTTGAAAACTTAGGAATAGTATGTAACGAAGAAGTAAAAGGTAAAATTTATCCTTTAAGTGGACAGGCATCTTCTGTAGTAGATGCTTTAAGATTTGAAGCTGAAAAGCTAGGAGTTAAGTTTATAACAGATTTTTATGTAAAAAAAATTGAAAAAGATAGATTTTATTTTAAAGTTTATTCTGAAAATAAAAAAGTAGTAACAGGAAATAAGGTTTTAATTACTACAGGGGGTCAATCTTATCCTGAACTAGGATCAAATGGTTCTGGCTTTGAGTTAGCAAAGGAATTAGGTCATAAAATAACAAAACTTACCCCTTCTATAGTTCAGCTTAAAACAGAAAAGCATAAAGTAAAAGGTCTAAAAGGGATAAAACTTGATGTAAATTTAACGGCTTTTGGAAATGGTAAAAAACTATGTACTTATGATGGAGAATTGCTATTTACAGATTATGGAATTTCAGGAAATGTTGTATTCAATTTATCTTTTGTTATTCCGTTATACGAAAATGTGGAATTTGAAATAGATTTTATGCCAAAATACACTTATAATGAACTTTATGAAATGATGATCAAAAGGAAAAAAAGATTATCTCATTTAACTATGGAACATTTTTTTAATGGGATGATAAATAAAAAATTAGGTCAGTTTTTGTCAAAAATGTCAGGAATAGAAAAATTATCAAAACAAATAGATATAATATCAAATTCTGAGATAGAAAAACTTTGTCTAATATTAAAAAAATATAAAATGAAAATAGTAGAAACAACAGGATTTAAAAACGCTCAAGTAACCGCAGGAGGAGTTTTATTAGAAGATATAGATTTACAAACTTTAGAGTCAAGAAAAGTAAAAGGAGTTTATTTTGCAGGAGAAATTCTTGATGTTTATGGGGAGTGCGGTGGATATAATTTACAATGGGCTTGGGCTTCTGGAATTAAAGCAGGAAAAATGATTTGTAAATAAAAAATATTAAAATAAACAATAAAAAATTAGAAAAGGAAAAAAATATGTTAAGAGTAATCAATATTAAAATGCCTTTAAAACATACAGAAAAATCGTTAAAAGAAGTAGTAGCAAAATTTTTGAGTTTGGATGAACCTAAGTTTAAATCTTTTGAAATATCTAGAAAAGGAATAGACGCAAGAAATAAAAACAATATTGTTTATGTTTATTCTGTAGATATAGAATTAGAAAATGAAAATAAATATGAAAATATGAAAAATGTAGAAAAAATAGAAAAACAAATATATGAAATTAATAAAATTGAAAATTATAAAGGAAAAAGACCAGTTATAATAGGAAGTGGACCTTCAGGAATATTTGCTTCTTTAATATTAGCTGAAAATGGGCTTAATCCAATAATAATAGAGCAAGGAAAATGTGTTGATAAAAGGGAGAAAGATGTTTATACTTTTTTTAAAACAGGCAAATTAAATAAATATTCTAATGTTCAATTTGGAGAAGGTGGAGCAGGAACATTTTCAGATGGAAAATTAAATACGAATACTAATAATTTCAGGATTAAAAAAGTTTTTGATGAACTTGTAAAAGCAGGAGCAGAAAAAAAAATATTGTATATGTCAAAACCCCATGTAGGAACAGATAAATTAATAGATATAATGAAAAATATAAGAAAAAAAATAGAAATTTTGGGTGGAGAATATAGATTTGAAAATAAGCTTGTTTCTATTAATTATGAAAATAAAAAAATAACAGGAGCAGTTATAAAAGATGTAAGTGAAAATGGAAATGAGATTACGTATGAAATAGAAACAGATATTTTAATTTTAGCAATAGGTCATAGTTCAAGAGATACTTTTTATATGTTAAACGATAGAAAAATAAATATGGAAAGGAAAATATTTTCTGTAGGAGTTAGAATAGAGCATAGACAATCTATGATAAATGAATCTCAATACGGTAAATTTTCAAATATGTTGCCTGCTGCGGAATATAAATTAAGTGCTAAAGCATCTGATGGGAGAGGGGTTTATACATTTTGTATGTGTCCTGGAGGGGTTGTAGTTCCTTCTGCTAGTGAAGAAGGAAGATTAGTAGTAAATGGAATGAGTTACTCTAAAAGGGATTTAGAAAATTCTAATTCCGCCATACTAGTAAATGTGTATCCTGAGGATTTTGAAGGAGAAAATGTACTTGCAGGAATTGAATTTCAGAGAGAATTAGAAAAAAAGGCATTTGAACTAGGAGGAGAAAATTATAAAGTTCCTATTCAATTATTTAAAGATTTTGTTAATAATAAAGTTTCCACAAAATTGGGAAAAGTGAAACCTAGTTATTTTATAGGATATAAATATGCTAATTTAAACGAAATATTTCCAGAATATATAAATACTGCATTGAAAGAAGGAATAATTTTAATGAATAAAAAAATAAGAGGTTTTGGTAATGGAGATTCGTTATTATCAGCTGTAGAAAGTAGAAGCTCTTCTCCTATTAAAATACCAAGAGACGAGAGATATTTCTCAAATATTGAAGGACTTATTCCTTGTGGAGAAGGAGCAGGATATGCTGGCGGCATAATGTCTGCTGCTGTGGATGGCATAAGGTGTGGAGAACTGTCAACAGAATACTTGAAAGAGTTTTAAAAATAATTATTATACATAGTTTAGGGATGCTTTAATTTTTCCAAATAAAAATGGAACAACAGAACTTGTAACGGAAAAAGATTAATTTTATTGTATTAATAAAAATAAAAATGTGAAAAAATAAATTTAAGGGAAGGAGTTATATGCTAAATATACTAATAATTTATTATTTAGCGTATAAGAATAAAAATGATAAAAAGGACAGAAAAGCTACAAATAATACTAAATGAATTAAATATAGATGGGATATTTTTAACAGATATGTATAATTTAAGGTATTTTACAGGATTCACTGGAACGACAGGAGTTGCACTAGCAACTAAAAAAGGTAACTATTTCTTTTCAGATTTTAGATATAGAATTCAAGGTGAGAAAGAAGTAGTTCCAATGGGGTTTGAGTTTATAGAAGTATCAAGAGATTCTCTTAATAAAGTAGCTGAGTATATAGAAAAATTAGGTATAAATAAAATAGGATTTGAGGATAAAAATGTAACTTTTTCATTGTATAACACAATAAAAGATATTTTCAAAAGCGAATTAATACCATTAGGAGATAAATTAATATCTGAAAGAATGATAAAAACACCTGATGAAATTGAGAGGATAAAAAAAGTTATTGAAATAAGTGATATAGCCTTTTCAGAAGTTTTAAAAATAATAAAAGAAGGAATATCTGAAAAAGAAATAGCTGGATATATTGAATATATTCAAAGGAAATTAGGAGCAGAAAACAGATCTTTTGATACTATTTTAGCAAGTGGATATAGAAGTTCTATGCCACATGGAGTAGCAAGTGATAAAAAAATTAAAAAAGATGAGTTTATAACTATGGATTTTGGGGCATATTGCGGAGGTTATGTTTCTGATATTACAAGGACAATTTACTATGGTAGTAAAATAACAAATAAACATAAGGAAATCTATAATACCGTTTTAGAAGGACAATTACTAGGAATTAAAAGTATAAAAGAAGGTATAATGTCAAATGATGTAGATACAATAGTAAGAAATTTATTTAATGAAAAAGGATACGGAGATTATTTTGGGCATGGGCTAGGTCATGGAATAGGACTTGAAATACATGAATTACCTTATTTATCAAGTATGTCTAAAATTGAACTCAAAAAGAATATGATTGTAACTGTTGAGCCAGGGCTTTATTTTGACGGATGGGGAGGAGTCAGAATAGAGGACGATGTGTTAGTAACTGAAAATGGATGTGAAATATTTAATAAAAGTAGTAAAGAGCTTATTATAATAGAATAATTTAGTTATTTATTATAAAATAAAAAAATACTTTTAAAATCAAACAAAAAGTTTTTATAAAAACTTTAAATAATGTAACTTATGTTACATTATTTTTTTTTGTTTTGGAATATAATTCAATTAATAAGATTATTAATACGTTTTGCAATATGATTGTAATATAAAATAAATATATTACGTTTGGTATAAAAATAAAATTTTGGAGGTAAGAAAATGAGCATGTTTTGTTTTCAATGTCAGGAAACAGCAAAAAATGAAGGTTGTACAGTTAGAGGAGTTTGTGGAAAAACAGATATAGTATCCAATTTACAAGATATTTTAGTATTTGTTGTAAAAGGAGTGGCAAATTATTCCAATCAGTTAAGAAAAATAGGGAAAACTTACGAAAATGTAAATAAATTTTTGTATGAAGGTTTTTTTATAACGATAACTAATGCTAACTTTGACGGAGAAGAAATAGAAGAAAAGATTAAAGAAGGAATAGCTTTGAGAAATTTTTTGAAATCGGAATTAGAAATATCTGGAACGCCTTTAGATACAAAATTTGAAGGAACAGAATTAACAACATTTGAGTTTAAAGGAAATGAAAATTTGATAGAACTTTCAAATAAATTTGGAGTTCTAAGAACAGAAAACGAAGATATAAGATCACTAAGAGAAATTATTATATATGGACTGAAAGGAATGTCTGCTTATGGATTTCATGCTTTTAATTTAGGAGTTATAGATAATGAATTGTATGATTTTTATGAAAGAGCATTAGTTTCTACAGAAGATAATAGTTTAAGTGCTGAAGAATTAACATCTTTAGTATTTGAAACGGGGAAATATGGAGTAAATGTAATGGCGTTACTAGACGGAGCTAATACAGGTACATTTGGAACTCCTGAAGTAACAGAAGTAAATATAGGTGTAGGTAAAAATCCTGGAATACTAATATCAGGACATGATTTAAAAGATATAAAAGATTTACTTGAACAAACAGAAGGAACTGGAATAGATATTTATACTCATTCTGAAATGTTACCAGCTCACTACTATCCTGAATTAAAAAAATATAAACATTTAGTAGGAAACTATGGGAATGCATGGTATCATCAAACTACGGAATTTGAAACATTTAATGGTCCTGTAATATTTACTACTAACTGTATTGTTCCACCAAAAGTTAACGCTACATATAATGATAGAGTATTTACTTTAAATGCATCAGGTCATCCTGGTTGGAAGAAATTAAAGTCTGATGAAAATGGGGAAATAGATTTTAAAGAAGTTATAGAATTGGCAAAAAAATGTAAAGCACCTACTGAAATTGAAACTGGGAAAATTATTGGAGGATTTGCACACGGGCAAGTATTTGCAGTTGCAGATAAAGTAGTTGAAGCTATAAAAACAGGTGCAATAAAAAAATTCGTAGTAATGAGTGGATGCGATGCAAGACAGAAAACTAGAAGTTATTATACAGAATTTGCTGAAAAGTTACCAAAAGATGTTGTTATATTGACTTCAGGATGTGCTAAATTTAGATATAACAAATTAGGTCTAGGAGATATAAATGGAATACCTAGAGTATTAGATGCAGGTCAATGTAACGATTCTTATTCTTGGGCTGTTGTAGCATTAAAATTAAAAGAAATATTTAATGCTAACGATATAAATGATTTACCAATAGAATTTAATATTGCTTGGTATGAGCAAAAAGCTGTAATAGTTTTATTGGCTTTATTATACTTAGGAGTAAAAGATATTCACATTGGACCAACTTTACCAGCATTCATTTCTCCTAATGTTGCTAAACTATTAAATGAACAGTTTGGTCTATCTGGAATAAGTAATGTTGAAGATGATTTGAGAGAATTTTTCAGTTAGATAAATTAGAAATACAAAATATAAAATATTTGGCAGTCTCTTATGATATAAATATATATTTAAGAGACTGTTTTTATATTGTATGATTTTTTATTTATATTTCAAAATAATAATATTTATAAATAAAGTCAAATCTAAGTAAAATAGTTATAAGAACATAGTATAATATTCGTAATAAATATTTGAGAAAGAGGAGTTGAAATATGAGAAAAAGTATATTAATTTTATTTTTGATGACGATATTATTATCAATGATTTCTTTTGGAAAAGGGGAAATAACTTTTTCAAAAGATATAAAAAATGTTACAGCAATAACAGAACCATCAGGTAGTGGAGAATTATTTACTGCAATAGCCATAGAATATAAAAATAATGTGGATAAAAAAAGTTTAACGAAAGATACTTTTTCTGTTGAAGGAAGAACAGTGGTAAATATTTATACAAATGACAGACTAGAATTGAAAAATGAGAATAAAAATGGTAAATATATAATAATTGAGTTAGATAAAGAAGAAGAGGGAGCAGTTTTGAGAATACAGGGAAGCGGAAGGACATCGGGATTTAGTTTTAACATATCAGAACCTGAGGCAAAAATAACTCAAAAATCGGGTATAATATTTACTAATGGTAAAAAATATAATTCGGGAATTGATTCTTTTTCAAATAATAATATAAAAAGATTAATCGTAGATGATTTTAAGCAGTTTGAATATAGAGATATTAAAACGGGGGTAACTGTAAAATATAATTTATATATTCCAAAAAATTATAATAAAAATAAAAAATATCCATTAGTAATGTTTTTACATGATGCAAGTGTTCAATCAAATATAACTACGGCAACATTGAGACAAGGAAATGGAGCAACTGTATGGGCAACTCCTGAAGAACAAGAAAAACGTGAGGCATTTGTATTAGCACCTCAATATTCAACTCAAATTGTAAATGATAAAAGTGAATATACTTTAGATTTAGATGCAACAGTAAATTTATTAACTAATTTAATGAAAACATACAGTATTGATAAAAATAGATTATATACTACAGGGCAGTCTATGGGCGGGATGATGTCCATAGTTATGAATTATAAATATCCAGATTTATTTGCAGGTTCTTACTTAGTGGCTTGTCAATGGGATTATTCAGTAGTATCTCCAATGTCTAAAAACAACATATGGATAACAGTGTCAACAGGAGATCTGAAAGCATATCCTGGAATGAATGCAATAACAACAGTATTTGAACAAAATGGCGGAATTGTATCTAAGGGGACATGGCGAGGAGACTTTACAAAAGAGCAATTTAACTCAGGAGTAAAAGAGATTTTACTTAAAAATCCTAGCTCAAATATAAAATATACAACATTAGAAAAAGGCACAATACCAGGTGTTAAAACACAACAAAATTCAGGTGGAGCAGAACATGTTTATACTTGGAGAGTTGCTTATAATATAGAAGGAATAAGAGAGTGGCTATTTACTCAAAAAAAATAATAAAATTGATTTAATTTAAATTGTAATAAAATAAATAATAATTATTTTAAGGAGAGTTAAAAAATGATAAATTTGAATAAATTATCAACAGAAAAAAATAATCCTAATAGTAAAAACATTGAACTTCAAGAAAACTATGAAATTTTAAAAAGGATAAATGAGGAAGATAAAAAAGTGGCTTTCTGTGTAGAAAAAAAATTAGGTGATATTTCAAAGTTAATGGATGCAATAGTAGAAAATTATAAAGAAAATACAAGAATAATATATATGGGAGCGGGTACTTCAGGAAGACTTGGTATACTTGATGCTTCAGAGTGTCCTCCAACTTATGGAGTTTCTCCTGAATTAGTTCAAGGATTAATAGCAGGAGGGAAAGAAGCAGTTTTCTTATCACAAGAAAATGCTGAGGATAATAAGGAGCAAGGTAAAAAAGATTTAATGGATATAAACCTTACGAAAAATGATATTGTTATAGGACTAGCTGCTTCAGGAAGGACACCTTATGTAATAGGTGGAATAGAATATGCAAATAGTTTAGGATCGATTACAGGAAGTATAACATGTTCAGAAAACTCGGAATTATCTTCTATAAGTCGTTATCCAATAGAAGTAATAGTAGGGCCTGAAATAGTTACTGGTTCTACTAGAATGAAATCAGGGACAGCTCAAAAAATGATTCTTAATATGATTTCTACTAATCTTATGATTAAATTAGGGAAAGTGTTTTCAGGATATATGGTTGATGTTAAAGCAACTAATAAAAAACTTATTGAAAGAGCAAAATACATCATAATGGAGACGACAAACAGTACTTATGAAAATGCTGAACGTGCTTTGATTGAATCTGGTAATGATGTTAAAGTTGCCATTGTTATGTTAATTTTATTAGTAGATAAAAAAACAGCTGAAAAAAAATTGAATAATTACAAAAATAATATATCTAAATTAATTCATGATAGTACTAATGATAATTAATTAGTACTATAATAAAAATGGATTATTGCAGAAGAAAGATTCTAAAAATTGAATAAATAAAAATGTAATATAAAAGGAGTGTAAGAGTATGGATAGCAAAGAAAAAGCAAAAGAAATATTCGACGCATTAGGTGGGAAAGGAAATATTATCTCAAATGCAACTTGTATGACAAGATTGAGAGTTAGAGTTAGAGAAATTATTAGTTTATCAGAATTAAAAAAAATAGATGGAGTTATGAATGTTGTTGAATCTAATGATACATTACAAATTGTTCTTGGTCCAGGTATTGTAAATTTAGTAGGGCAAGAATTTTCTAAACTTACGGAAATTCCTTTAGGATTTTCTGATGTGAAGGAGTTAGCAAATGAAAACAAAAAAATTAACAAAAAAAAATATGATGGTATAGTTCAAAAATTTTTACAAAAAATAGCAAATATATTTATTCCTTTATTGCCAGGAATTATAGCCGCAGGGCTTATAATGGGATTAACAAATGTTATAAATGTTACCACAAAAGGACAATATAATTCGGAATGGTGGTTTGCTTCTATAAGAAGTATAGGATTTGTCATGTTTGGATATTTATCTCTTTATGTGGGAATGAATTCTGTAAAAGAATTTGGAGGGACATCTATTTTAGGTGGAATAATAGGATCAATTTTTATAGTTAATCCATCTTTACCATTATCAGCTAAAATAGGAGAAAATTCAATTATACTTCCATTTACAAATAAGCCTTTTTCTCCAGGAATAGGTGGTTTGCTAGCAGCATTATTCATGGGAATAATAATAGCATACATTGAAAAAAATGTAAGAAAAATAATGCCAAATATACTAGATACTTTTTTCACTCCATTAATTACTTTAATAATAGGAGTATTAATGGCATTGCTATTAATCCAACCTTTGGGAAGTTTAGTTACGACATTAATATTTCAAATTTTAGATTTTATTTATAATAAATTAGGAATTGTAGGAGGTTATATTTTAGCAGCAGGATTTCTACCTCTGGTTTCAGTTGGATTACATCAAGCTTTGACTCCTATACATGTATTATTAAATAATCCAGAAGGACCAACTAATGGAATTAATAATTTACTTCCAATTTTAATTATGGCAGGAGGAGGACAAGTAGGAGCAGGATTCGCAATATATTTAAAGACAAAAAATGAAAAATTAAAAGTATTAACTAGGGACGCTCTTCCAGTAGGTATTTTGGGGATAGGAGAACCTTTGATGTATGCGGTAACCCTTCCTTTGGGAAAACCATTCATTACAGCGTGTTTAGGATCTGGATTTGGAGGATTATTGGCTTCTTTATTTCATCTAGGAACTATAACACAAGGTGTTTCAGGGTTATTTGGGCTTTTAATAGTAGTTCCAGGTACTTGGATTTACTTTATAATAGCAATGTTAGGAGCATATGCAGGAGGTTTTATATTAACTTATTTATTTGGAATAGATGATGAAAGAATAGAAGAAATATACGGATAAATATATGAATTTATTAAAAAAAATTTAAAAATATGATATAATAATCTTTAAATATATAACTATATAAAAGGGAGAATAAAAAATAAATGAACAAGAGAGAAAAAAGATTTTATGAAAAATTTAAAAAATCAAAAATAACATTAGAAGATTTAAAGAAAGCTAAATCGTTTACGAAATATCTTGGGAATATTTCAGAGAAATTTGAATTGTTAATAAGAATGATGATATCAGATTTTAAAGGGGAATTTAATATTTCTGTGACAGAAAAAATAACAATTATAGGAGCAATAGTTTATGTAATAAATCCATTTGATGCAGTACCAGATATCTTACCATTTTTTGGATTTGCAGATGATATAGCAGTAGTTACATATATTTTTACAAAAATAAATAGTTTAATATTGAAATACGAAAACTATGAAAATACTGAAATAAAGAATGAAAAAGATAGAAATGTGGATTTAGATAATTTAAAAGTTGTAAATGAAGATGAGGGAGAATAGTTAGTGGAGAAATGGATAATAATTTTAATGTTTTTTTCTACAATGAATGTATATTCTTTTGTAAAGACGGTAGATGAAGTTGAGAGTATCTCAATGAATAAAAAAATTCCAGTGACAGTAATTTTACCAAGTAAATATACAAAAAATAAAAAATATAGTGTAGTTTACGGATTACATGGATGGGGGGGTTCTTTCATAACTTTTGGAAGAGTAAGAAGGATAGAAAAATTAGCAGATGAATTTGATCTGATTTTTGTTTTTCCAGATGGTAAATGGAATAGATGGTATGTAGATAGTGAAATAAGAGAAGATTCAAGATATTCCACTTTCATATCTAAAGAACTTATTAGGTATATAGATGAAAATTATTCAACTTATGCAGAAAGAGAGCAAAGAGCCATAACAGGATTTAGTATGGGAGGGTTTGGAGCTTTTTATAATGGATTAAAAAACCAAGATATATTTGGTAATATAGGAAGTATAAGTGGCGGATTTAATGTTGAAAAATTTCATAAAAAATGGGGAATAAGTAAAGTTATAAAGGATAATTGGCAAGAATATAATATAAAAGATATTTTAAATTCTATAAATAAAATAAAAGAAAATACTAATATTATAATTGATTGCGGAGACAAAGATTTTTTCTTAGAAAGTAACAGAGAAGTTCACAAGAAACTTAAAGAGATGAATGTACCACACGAATATATTGAAAGAGTAGGGGAACATAACAAAAAATATTGGTCAGAATCTCTAGCATTACAAATAAAATTCTTTTCAGAAAAATTTAATAAAAATAAAATAATAAAGTGAGAAAAATGAAAAAAGAAATGTTTTTAAGACAATTTCCAGAAGAATTGGAGTATGAAGCTAGTAAATTATATAATTACTTTGAAATATCAAAAGAATATGGAATAGTAAGTTATACAAAAGAGTTTTATACTCCTAATTTTTGGAAAAAATTAACAAAAAAGATAGAAGGAATAAATATAGTTAATTTCGGAGTATTTCCAGATAGTGACAGAAGACAAATAGCGTTTGTACCTGAAGAATATTTTAGTCAAGACTATAATGATAAAAACGAAAAATCGAGTATGTTAAAGTTTTTAGATTTCCCATGTGTATTTTTAAAAATACATATAAGTAGTAAATTTAAAGAATATACTCATAAAGATTTTTTAGGAAGTTTAATAGGGCTAAACATAAAAAGAGAATTAATGGGAGATCTAATTTTAGAAAATGGAGTAGGGTATATCCCAATATCTGAAAAAATAAAAAATATAATTTTTAATGAACTTTCTAAAATAGGAAATTCTCCATGTAAGATAGAAGAAATAAATATAATAGAAGAAGAGATTCCAAGTTATAAGTATGATGATAAAATAATAAGAGTATCTTCAAGAAGATTAGATAACTTAGTATCTGCAATGACTAATTTATCAAGAAATAAAGTTTTGGAGCCTATAGAAAAGGGAAAAGTATTAGTGGATTATTTTGAAGAAAAAAATAAATCAAAAAATATAGAAATAGGTTCTTTAATAACAATAAGAGGTTATGGTAAATTTAAATTATTTTCAATTAGAGGAGAAACAAAAAAAGGGAAAGAAATATTGATTATAAAAAAATATATTTAGAATATGGAGAAATGAAAATGAAAGATGTTACACCACAAAATAACTGGATGATATTAATTAAGAGTATAGCGTTTTCTATAGGAACAGTGGCAATAATAGCATTATTAAAAATAGCTTTTTATGCTTTTTTATCAGTATCTATTCTTATATTACCACTAGTATTAATATACTTTTTAATATTTAAATTTTTAAATAAAAATTAAAACAACAATAAAGGATAGGAGAAAAATGGAAAGAGAAGAAATAGAAAAAGAATATAAATGGAATTTAAGCGATATTTATAAAAATTATGATATTTGGAATAAAGATTTTGAAAAAGTAAAAAAACTTAAGGAAGAGCTTATTTCTTATAAAGGAACATTTTCAATTGAGGAAAAACTTCTTGAATTTTTCAAAAAAGAAGAAGAATTAGATAAGATAGCTTACAAATTGTATAGATATCCTCAACTTGCTAAAGATATTGATTCTTTGGATAAAGAGGCTGTAGAAAATATGCAAAAAATACAATTTTTATTTTCAGAAATATCCACAGATCTTTCTTGGGTTAACTCTGAATTAATAGATAATAGAGAAAAAATAGAAATTTATATATTAAAAGATGAGTTTTCAAATTATCGATTTAAGTTAGAAAATTTATTTAGGCAGCAAGAACATGTACTTGAAGAAAATGAAAGTAAATTAATGTCTTATTTTAGTTCTTACTTTTCATCACCTAGAACTATTTATTCAGAAATAACTGTTACTGATGTAGAGTGGCCTGAAGTTGAACTTTCTAATGGAGAAAAAGTAAAGGCAACATCTGCGAATTATAGTAAAGAAGTTACTAAAAACAGAAATCAAAAAGATAGAAGATTAATGTTTGAAAATTATTATGGAGTTTATAAAAAAAGAGAAAATACAATAGCAGCTATATATAATTCAATATTGCATAAAAATATAGCAAAAACAAAAGCATATAGATATGGCTCATTTTTACTTAGTGCTCTTGAAGGCAACAATATCCCTGAAAGTATTTATTTAAATCTAATAAATACTGTAAAAGAAAATACAGCTCCTTTGAAAAGGTATATAAAAATCAGAAAAAAAGTATTAGGATTAAAAAAATATTATAACTATGATGGAACTATTAATCTTTTTGAATTTAATAAAGATTATGAATATGATGAAGCAAAGGAAATAGTATTGAATTCTATAGAGCCACTTGGAGAAGACTACAAGAAAAAAATGAAAAAAGCAATATCTGAAGGATGGCTTGATGTTTTTGAAACAAAGGGAAAAAGATCGGGAGCTTATTCTGCAGGAGTTTACGGAGTACATCCTTATATGCTTCTAAATTATAATAAAACTTTGGATAGTGTATTCACATTGGCTCATGAATTAGGTCATACTCTACATACTCTTTATTCTGATGAAAATCAACCTTTTTCAATGGCAGATTATACAATATTTGTAGCAGAAGTAGCGTCAACATTTAATGAAAGACTTTTACTTGATTATATGATGGAAAAAACTGAAGATCCAATGGAAAGAATAGCTTTATTAGAACAAGAAATTAGAAATATAACAGGAACTTTTTATTTTCAAGCATTACTTGCAGATTATGAATATGAAGCACATAAATTAGTAGATTTGGGACATCCTATAACACCAGATATATTAAGTAAAATAATAGAAAATTTGTTTGATAAATATTATGGAAATGAAATAGAAAAAGATGAGTTAATATATATTTTGTGGTCTAGAGTTCCTCATTTTTTTAATTCTCCTTTTTATGTATATCAGTATTCTACATGTTTTGCCTCTTCAGCAATATTATACGAAAAAGTCGTAAAAGAAAAAGACGAAGAAAAAAGGAAAAAATCATTAAATAAATACATAGAATTGCTTTCATCAGGGGGGAGTGATTTTCCTATGAATCAATTAAAAAAAGCAGGAGTAGACTTAGAAGAAAAAAATACTATAAAAGCAGTTTCTAAACAATTAGATAGACTACTTGATAAACTTGAAGAAGAAATAGGGAAAATGAAAGATAGAGAAGGAGTTACAGATGAATATAAAAGAAAAAATTAAAGAATTATCATTTCCAAATATGAAAAAAGGAATTGAAAGATTCCCTATAACAGTGTTGTTTGGGGTAGTATTATTTGTAATAACATCTATTATGACTGAGCAAATTAATATATTTGAAGAACGAGAATTAATGATTGAAATGCTAAAATGGAATATTCTATTTTTAGTCGGGCTTCCTATAGTTACCACTCTTGAAATTATAAGAGAAAAGTATTTTTTTAAAATAAATAAGGTCAAATTTAGGATATTATATTTATTACTATCAGGTTGTTTTTTATATTTATGTAGACAATTGTATCTGAATGGAACTAAAGTAGAAGAGATTATAGGAGCAATGAAAATACAAGCAATAGGAGTAATAGGATATTTAAGTTTTTTATTAGTTCCCTTAATAGAAAGAAAATATGATAAAGAAAAATATCTTCAATCTGTCTTGGGAAACAAAATTATAACAATATTTTTTTCAATGGTGTTTTATTTAGGAATAACATTTATAATGGTGGTAATTGACGCTTTACTTATTAATTTTAATAGCAATATATATATTAACATTTTTTCATTTTCAGTTTTTATTTTTGGAATAATACTTTTTGTTTCTAGATTAAAAGGTGTAGATGAAGATCTTGAAAATTATGAAATCCCTAAAATAATTAAAATACTTTTATCATATATAATTATTCCAATAATTGTAATATATTCTGTAACTTTATATATTTATACATTAAAAATTATATTTACTTTAAAAATGCCAAAGGGGATAGTTTCTCATTTAGTAGTATGGTATATGATTTTTAGTTTATTTATAATAGTAATTTCTACTCCATTAGTAAAAGAAAATGTAATCGTTAGAAAATTTAGAAAATTTTTTCCTATGGTATCTATTCCTCTAATAATTATAGCGTTTATATCAATTTTATCAAGAATAATGCAATATGGTATGACAGAGAATAGATATATAATTATAATTTTAATATTTTGGTTATTATTTAATATGATTTTTTACATTATAAAAACAGATGTAAGAGTTGTCATTATATCTACTATTTTAGTTGTTTTTGTATCTGTATTTGGACCTTGGAATATGACTAATATTTCTGTAAATAGTCAAAGTAAAAGATTAGAAAGAATTCTTGTTAAAAATGGATTATTAAAAAATGGTAAACTTGAAAAAAATTCTAATTTAAGTGATCAAACTAAAATAGATATTATGAATATAGTTAATTATTTTTATAATAATTTTGATATATTAAGTAGGAGAGAAAAGAAGCTTAAATCTTTTGAAGAAAATGGTAAATTTTATTCAACTGAAAAAGAATTTATGGAAAAAATAGGTGCAGATGATAGTTGGAATATAAGTTATTTTCATAAATATGATGCAATAAAAAAAGTAGAAAGGATTGAAAATATTAATATTAATGAAAATACTTATTATGTTACAGAGTATGATTATCTTCTAATACCTACGATGATTTATTCGGACTTAATGACATATTCAACACCAAAAAATGAAATAAAGATTAATTCTGAAGAAATAATATTTATTGATAAGGAATCAAATAAAGAAATTATGAAAATAAAAACTGGAGAATTAGTTGACAAAATAGTACATAATATAAAAGATGAAATAAAAAATGAAAATGAAAGTATTTTAAAAGTTAATAACGAAAAAATGATTTTCAAAGGAGAAAATGAAAATATAAAATATAAACTAGAATTTATATCAATTGACCTATATGAAAATTATAAGCCTAGCAGTTACAATATAAATTTATATTTTACTTCAAAATAAGTTTTTATATTACTTTAAAATACAAATATAAAAAAAGAAAATAATTGACTAAATTATTTATTTATGATAACATTTTATAAAATAATAAATAGAAAACAAAAATAAATGGAGGTCTTAATAATGGGATTATTTAATTTTTTAAAAGGAAACAAAGAACAGGAAACAAAAGAATTTGATGGAAAAATTTTAGCTCCAATTTCAGGAAATATATTACCTTTAAGTCAAGTTCCTGATGAAGTATTTGCTCAAAAAATGATAGGGGACGGAATAGCAATAGAACCTACTGAATCAGGAGTAATGGTATCTCCTGCTGATGGAAGAGTAGAAAAAATATTCGATACTAACCATGCTTTTAGCGTAACAACAACTGCAGGAATTGAAATACTTGTGCATTTTGGAATGGATACAGTAAAATTAGAAGGAAAAGGTTTTGAAAGAATAGCAAATGAAGGTGATACTGTAAAAGCTGGAGACCCTTTAATTAAATATGATTATGAATTTTTGAAAGAAAATGCTAAATCAGTTATAACTCCAATAGTTATATCTAATTACGAAGATTATTCAGATTTAGGAAAAGTTGAAGAAGGAACTGCTGAGGCTGGAAAAACAGTTGTTTTAGATATAAAAAAATAACAATCTAGATTAATAAATAAAAATAATTTTATTTCTAAAAAAGAGAGAAATAAAATTATTTTTTTATATATTGTTTATTTTAATTTTTTTCTTATATAATTTTTATTCCAATTAATTTTAATAGTTAATATAAAAAATATAATAGAAGCTAAAGTATTTGAAAAAAGATTTCCCCAAAATACAGCATATAATCCTAAAAAACTTTTTGTTACAAGTATAAATAAATATCTTAAAAACCATATTCTTAAAATAGACATAGTCATCGTAACTTTAGTTCTACCTAAAGCTATAAATACTCCTTGGCATACAGAGAAAATTCCGAAACTTATAACTGAATAAGTATAGATATTTAATGCATTAACTGCTATTTCGACAACTTGATGTTCTCTTGTAAACATATGTGTTAGAAATTTTGAAAAAGGAACAACAAACAAAATTGATAAAACTGCTATTACGCAACTTGTAATACATCCATATTTGAATATAGATTTAGATTTTTTTTCATTTCCTATCCCCATGTTCATACTGATCATTGTAGTTACAGTAGTTCCAATAGAAGAAGGTAGAATAAAGCAAATAGAATTTATATTTGAGGCTATTCCTTGACCATTTAAAGCAATAGCGCCATATTTTTCAACTTCTTTATTTATAAGAAAGAATCCTAAATAAATTAACATATAACTGATCATAGAAGGTAATCCCAAAGATATAAGTTTTTTAATAATAGGTAAGTTTATATGATAAGTTCTTATATCTAGTCTAAATTCACTTTTTTTAATAAATAAATCGTGAAACATCCAAATAGTTATAGTTATGTAAGAAAAAAGTGTAGCCATAACAGCTCCTACGATACCCATTCTAAAAATATATAAAAAAATAATATTAAATATAATTTTCAAAACTAATAAAATCAAGATTCTTATGAAAGTGATTTCTGGTCTTCCAATGGCATTTTTAGAAGCATTATATATAGCTGCTAAAAAAACAAAGGGCATGACCAAAGAGTAAAGAGAGATGTATGTGAAAACATAATTTCTTATTTCAGGAGTTGTAAATTCTGAAATCCAAAAAGCAGATATAATACAAATAGGTATAAGAGCAACACCTATTAAAAAACTGAACACAAAAATTTGAATAGTAGTTTCTCTCACAGCTTTCATTATTCCTCTTCCATAAAGTTGACCAATCATTGATATTGCAGCTACACCTAATCCTTGTGATAACGCTAGCATTATATTCAAAATAGGTTGACTAAAAGAAACCGAGCTCGCAACTAGCACACCTGCTAAATTATTTAAAAAAAGTCCATCAGATAAGGGAATAAGAGCTTGAATAATACCAACCATTAGAGTAGGAACTGAAAGAAATAAAAGGGTATTTAGGATACCGCCATTTAAAATTATTTCACGACGCTCTTCGGAATTTTGTTTTTTTATAATATTCATTGTTAATCCTCATTTCTATTTTACTATTTCATCTTAAAAATCTTTTTAGTTATAGATATAAATTCTTTAATTTCTTTATTACTATTTTTTGGAAGAGTTAAAATCCCATAAGAAAAAGATGAATTTATTTTTATTGGAATTTTTATAAGCTCTTTATTATCTGGTGCCACAAAATTTGGCATCACAGCTATTCCAATATCTGATTTTATCATTGTATAACTGACATCTATACTATCACTATAATAAATATTTGAATTTGTATTTTGTGTAAGTAATCTATTTTGAATTTTTGACATTTCACCAGGGAATTTTAAAGGATTTAAGAAAATAAGGTTTTCATTAGCTAAATCTTCTAAATTTATGTAATCTAATTTTGAAAGATAATGATTTTTTTGAACTATACATACGGGATGTCCTAATAAAAGCTCAAAATAAGTAAATTTATTTGATTTAGGTATATTTTCTTTATTTGTAAAAATGATATCGTATTTATTAAAAAGCAGTTCAACTTTTTTTTCGTTATATTCAATGTGGTTTAAATAAACATTACACTTTGGAAATAAATTTTTAAATGAAGAAATAATAAGTGGTATTTTTAGCATTTCTATAGCGTTATTTTCATATCCAATATATAAACTTGATTTAAATTTCGTAGATAAATTTTTAGTTTTTGCAATAGAAACATTTATTCTGTTATAAATATCTTTTATATCATCATAAAAAGATATTCCTGCTTCTGTAAGCTCTACTGTTCTTTTATTTCTTTTAAATAAGGGGACTCCTATCTCATCTTCAAGAGATTTTATTTGATGAGAGACAGCTGGTTGAGTAAGATAAAGATTATTAGCTGTTTCCGAAAAATTCAATGTTTCTGAAAGATCTAAAAAACATTCTATTTGCTTTAAATGCATAAGAAAGCTCCTTTTATAAATTTTTTTTATATATTATATCATATATTTATTTTAAATAAAAAGAATATAATATTATAAAATGATAAAATTAAAAAAATATAGATGATATAACTTGTATATTTAAATAAATAAACTTAAAAAGATAAATTATTAAATAAAATATCTTTGACAAAAGGTGAAAAATTATGTATAATAGCAATAAGATAGAGGCGCAATTATTAATAGTAAACTTACTGGAGAATGGTCAATTCTGTGAATTAAGTTAAAAGGAATAATTGCCGAAACACATAGATTGACAATCTTTGATGTTGGGGCTATGGAGAATATCCATAGAACTGTCATTACTATATAGTAATGGGGAGCTGTCAGATATAACCATAATTTTTTTATTGTTTAGAATAAAATAAGTGTTTATATACTGATATGCTATCAGTATTTTTTTATATATTTTAGGAGGAAAAAATGAAATTGTTTGGTACGTCATGTGTTAATGAAAAAGGTAATTTATCCATAGGAGGAGTGGATACGCTAGAACTTGTGAAAGAGTTTAAAACACCTCTTTATGTGATGGATCAAGAACTAATCGAAGGAACGATAGATAAAATGAAAAAATCTTTTAAATCTTCAAGATTTAGTACTCAAATAGCTTATGCAGGAAAAGCTTTTTTGACAACAGGGATGATAAAATTAGTTGAATCTAAGGGATTAGATTTGGATGTTGTATCTGGAGGAGAAATGTATACTGCATATAAGGCGGGATTTCCAATGGATAAAGTTCATTTGCATGGTAATAATAAGACTATAGAAGAGTTGGAAATGGCAGTAGACTTTGGAATAAAAGAAGTTGTTATAGATAATGAAGATGAAATTGAAAAATTAGAAAAAATATGTAAAGAAAAAGGGAAAAAACAAGCAGTACTAATAAGAATAGACCCAGGAATAGAAGCACATACTCACCATTATATAAAAACATCAGGATTAACTTCTAAATTTGGAATTTCTTTATTTCAAGAAAATTTATTTGATATAGTAAAAAGAATAAATGATAGTGAATATATTGAATTTAAAGGGTTTCATACACATATAGGATCTCAAATATTTCAATCAGCGTTTTTTATTTTTGCATTAGATGAAATATTCAAATATTTGGATAAATTGAAAAAAGAATTGGGAATAGTGGTTCATACAGTAAATATGGGAGGAGGATTTGGAGTTTATTATAAAAATGGAGACGATCCTAAACCTATAGAAGAAGTGTTATCTGAAATAATAACTTATACTGAAGCAATGGAAATAAAATTTCAAATTGGATTTAAAGAACTTTGCGTAGAACCAGGAAGAAGTATTGTAGGAAATGCTGGAACAACTTTGTATGAAGTAGGAGGAACAAAGGAAACTGTTGGTGGTAAAAGTTATGTGTTTGTAGATGGTGGAATGTCGGATAATATAAGAACGGCACTTTATCAAGCAGAATATGAAGCAGGAATAGTAAATAAATTAAATGATGCAGATACGAAAGAAATAACTCTTGCAGGAAAACTTTGTGAATCTGGAGATATAATAATAGAAAAAGGAAAACTACCAAAATCAACAAAAATAGGAGATATAGTTGTTATTCCTACTACAGGAGCATATTGCTACACTATGTCTAGTAATTATAATAGGATGGTAAAACCAGCTGTAGTATTTGTAAAAGATGGGAAGGCAAAAGTTGGTGTAAAAAGAGAAAGTTATGAAGATTTAATAAGAAATGATGAGATTTTTGAATTATAATTAAAATTTCAATTAAGAAACAAAATATTAGGAAAATGCATAAAATATTCGTAAAAAAGAAAGGCAGGTTCTTATGATAATTGTACATAAATACGGAGGAAGTTCTGTATCAACAACTGAAAAAATAATAAATATTGCAAAGTATTTAGGAAATGTGAAAGATCAAGGAAATGATGTAGTTGTAGTAGTGTCAGCAATGGGAAAAATGACCGATGAATTAATAAAATTAGCGAATGAAATAACAGATAGACCTAATTTAAGAGAAATGGATAGACTTATGTCAATAGGAGAACAAAAAACTATTGCATTACTTAGCATTGCACTTCAAAATTTAGGTTATAATGCTATTTCTTTAACAGGAGAGCAGGCAGGAATTAAAACAATTGGACATCATACAAAAAATAGGATAGACTGTATAAATGGTGAAATAATAAAATCTCATTTGAATCAAGGGAAAATAGTAGTTGTAGCAGGATTTCAAGGTGTAAATGAGAAAGGAGATGTAACAACTTTAGGACGTGGTGGCTCTGATACTTCAGCAGTGGCTCTTGCAGCATCCTTAAAAGCTAAATGTGAAATATATACAGATGTAGACGGAATATATTCTATAGATCCAAGAGTTTATCCTGAAGCTAGAAAAATACCATTTATTTCTTATGATGAAATGATGGAACTTGCGTTTTTAGGTGCGGGAGTTATGGAACCTAGAGCTGTAGAATTAGGAAATAAATACGAAGTAGAAATATATGTAGGAAAATCTCTTGGAGAAAAAAATGGGACGATAATAACGTCGAAGGAGAAAGTTATGGAAAAACAACTAATAACAGGAATATCAATAAATGAAAATACACTGATGGTAAATATAGAAAAAATACCTACTTATGCAAAAAATGTTTATGCAATTTTTGAAGAAGCGGAAAAACATGGTATAAATATAGATATGATAAGTCAGAATGATGTATCTAGTGAGGAAGGTAGCTTTGCATTTACGTGCCCAAAAACTGATAAAGAATCATTGGAAAAAATGGATATGATTTTAGAAGAACAGTTTCCAGAAATTTCTTTTATAATAAATCCGTATGTGTCAAAAGTTTCTATAGTAGGTGTAGGACTTGTAAGTAGTATAGGAGTTGCAGCAAGAGCATTTAAAGTATTAGCTGAAAATAATATAAGTTTTCATCAAGTTTCAACTTCGGAAATAAGTATATCGATGATAATTGATGAAGTAATGGCAAAAGAGGTAGCAAGACTATTAGCAAAAGAATTCAATATATAATATAAAGGTAAACAAAGGAGGAGAGAAAATGTTAAAATTTGAAAAATATCATGGAACAGGAAATGATTTTATAATTGTTCATGAAAAAGACCTAATTGAAAAAGGAATACCAGATTACAGTGAGTTATCAAGCCAAATATGTGATAGACATTTTGGAATAGGAGCAGATGGACTTTTAATTTTGAAATATGTAGCAAATATGCCTTTTATGTTTTACTATAATTCTGATGGAAGTCAAGCACCAATGTGTGGTAATGGAATAAGATGTTTTTCGCATTATTTAAAAAATAATAATATTGAAATGAATAATGTATTTACTGTAAAAACCGTTCCAGGTGATTTAACAATAGAAACATCAGAAGACGAAGAAAATGATAGCTTTTTTGCTAAAGTTAACATGGGAAAACCAATATTTGATGTAAAAAAATTAATAAACACAGAAAAAGAACAGTTTTTAAAAGAAAAGATAGAGATTGATGGAGAAAAAATAGAAATATCATATATTTTTATGGGAACAGATCATTCAGTTATATTTGTAGAAGATTTTAATAAATATGATATAAATTTATTAGGATCTAAAATAGAAAATCATACTGAATTATTTCCCAAAAAGGTAAATGTTAATTTTGTTAAAGTATATGATAGAGAGCATATAGAAGTTATAACTTGGGAAAGAGGAGCAGGAAGAACATTATCTTGTGGGACAGGAGTGACTTCTTCAGTAGTTCTTTCTAGAATGTTTGGGTTTGTTGAAGAAAGAGTAAATGTAAAAGTTCCAGGAGGAAATCTTTTAATAGAGTACGATAGTTATGGAAGTGAAGCGTTTATGACAGGTCCTAGTGAAAAAATTGCAGAAGGATATTATAAATATAAAAGATAAGGAGAAGATTTTTTATGAAATTTAAAGGATCATATGTAGCATTAATAACTCCATTTAAAGAAAATGGAGAATTAGATGAATATAAAATAAGAGAACTCGTAAATTATCATATAGAAAACGGAACATCTGGAATTGTACCTTGTGGCACAACTGGAGAAGCTCCTACATTGACTTTTTCAGAACATGAAAAAGTTATAAAAATAGTAGTAGAAGAGGTAAAAGGAAGAATACAAGTAATAGCAGGAGCAGGTTCAAATAACACAAATAGAGCTATAGAATTGACAAAATATGCTAAGGAACTTGGAGCAGATGCAGCACTAAGTACATGCCCTTATTATAATAAACCTAGTCAAAGAGGACTTTATGAGCATTATAAAAAAATAGCTGAAGAAGCTAAATTTCCTATAATGTTATACAATGTACCTAGTAGAACAGGAGTAAATATAGAATCAGAAACTGTAGCTAAACTTGCAGAAATTCCTGAAATAGTTGCTATAAAAGAAGCTACAGGAAGTTTAGAGCAAATGATAAAAATACAAGATTTATGCGGAGATAAAATAGAAATTTTATCAGGAGAAGATCACCTTATATTGCCTATGCTTTCCATAGGAGCAAAAGGGGTAGTCTCTGTAGTAGCGAATATAATGCCTAAAGAAATGAGCGACTTAATTGCGTCATTTTTAAATAAAGATTTTGATAAAGCTTATAAATTACATACAGATTTATATGATGTAAGCAGAAATATGTTTATAGAAGGAAATCCTGTTACAGTAAAAACTGCTATGAAGATATTAGGAAAAGTTAATAATGATGACGTAAGATTGCCTCTTTTACCATCAGAAGAAAATACTTATAAAAAATTAGAAAAATTATTTAAAGAAAAAGGAATAATCTAAAAATAAAATTTATAAAAATAGTATATATCTTAAAATGTAAGTTTATGTATTATCATGAAAATAAAATAAAAATTATAACTAGTTGAAAAAATATTATAAATTATGTTAAAATAATGAAATAGTAAAAATAAAAAGGAGAAATTAAATATGAAAAAATATAATGTAGCTGTTGTAGGGGCGACAGGTCTTGTAGGTCAAACTTTTTTAAAAGTTTTAAAAGAAAGAAATTTTCCTATAGAAAATTTATATTTATATGCATCATCTAGATCAGCAGGTAAACTCATAAATTTTAACGGAAAAGACTATACTATTATCGAATTGAAAGATGAGAACATAAGAGAAGACTTAGATGTAGCACTTTTTTCTGCAGGAGGAGATATATCACTAGAATTTGCACCAAAATTTAAAGCAAAAGGCGCTTTAGTAGTAGATAACAGTAGTGCATGGAGAATGAATAAAGATATTCCACTAGTTGTACCTGAAGCTAATCCTGAAGCTTTAGAAAATCATAATGGAATCATAGCCAATCCTAACTGCTCAACAATTCAAGTAATGCCTATATTAAAAGTATTACATGAAAAATATGGATTGAAAAGGGTAATTTATTCAACTTATCAAGCCGTAGCTGGATCAGGACAAAAAGGAATAGATGATTTAGAAGCAAATTTAAAAGGAGAATCTTCAAAAGGATATCCTCATCAAATAGCATTTAACTTAATCCCGCACATAGATGCGTTTTTAGATAACGGGTATACAAAAGAAGAAATTAAAATGATTGAAGAAACTAGAAAAATATTAGGAATACCTAATTTAAAAGTAACAGCTACTTGTGTAAGAGTTCCAGTTAAAATGGGTCATGCAGTATCTATCAATGTTGAATTAGAAAATTCTTTTAAATTAGAAGATGTAATAAAAGCTTTTGAAGAAAAAGAAGGTGTAATTGTAAGAGATGATGTTAAAAATAATATATATCCTATGCCTATAGAAGCTGAAGATACAGATGAAGTTTATGTAGGAAGAATAAGAAGAGACGAGAGTATAGATAATGGATTGAATCTATGGGTTGTAGCGGATAATATTAGAAAAGGGGCTGCGACAAATACAATTCAAATAGCAGAAACATTAATAAAAAAAGGAGTGTTATAAAATGGTAAATATGACGAAGAAGAAATTAGTTTTATTGGTAGTAATAATTTTAACATTTTTAGCAAGTTGTGGAACAAAAAAAAATGAAAATATATTAAGAGTTGGAATGGAATGTGGTTACGCACCATTTAATTGGTTTCAATCAAATGATAAAAATGGAGCAGTTAAAACAGATGGTGGATATTGTGGAGGATACGATGTAGAAATAGCTAAAATAATAGCTAAAGAATTAGGAAGAGAACTAGTTATAGTTAAAAGTGAATGGGATGCGTTATTAGGACCTGCATTGACTTCAGGAAAAATAGATATTAATGTAGCTGGAATGTCTGCAACTCCTGAAAGAAAACAAAGTTTATTATTTTCTCACCCTTACTACGATTCTGATTTGGTACTTGTTGTAAAAAAGGACGGTAAATACACTAATGCTAAGACTATAAATGATTTTTCTGGAGCAAGAATAACAGCCCAGTTAAATACGTTACATTATACAGTAATTGATCAAATGAAAGGGATAATAAAACAACCTGCAATGGAAAATTTTCCATCAATGATAGTAGCATTAAATTCTAACAAAATAGATGGATATATATCTGAAAGACCAGGAGCAATGGCAGCACAACTTAGTAATCCTAATCTAACATTTATATCGTTTAATAAAGAAACAGGATTTAAATATGAAACAGATGAAGTATATGTTTCTGTAGGAATGAAATTAGGGAATGATGAATTAGCTGAAAAAATAAATAAAATATTAGATGGAATAACTCCAGAACAAAAGTTGAAAATAATGGAAGAAGCTGTAAAAAATCAACCTTTACAGCAATAATTGAATAAATATAAATTAAAAAGAAAAAGAAAGGGATAAAAATGCAAAGAACCTTTTTAGAATGGGTTATATTCTTTATACAGAATAACTGGCAACAATTTTTATCAGGAACCATAATAACACTATTTATATCTTTAACTGGAACAATAATAGGATTTTTTATAGGATTATTAGTAGCTTTAGTTAAAAATATGAGTAAAGAGAATATAGTAATGGGGATATTAAATGTATATTTTTCTATATATATAGCAATATTTAGAGGGACACCTATGATAGTTCAATCAATGGTTATATATTATGGTTTGTCACAAATATTTAGCCTTAATTTAAGTCCAATAGGAGCAGCACTATTTATAGTTTCTATAAATACCGGTGCATACATGAGTGAAATTATAAGAGGTGGAATAGACTCTATAGATAAAGGTCAGTTCGAAGCTGCTCAATCTATAGGTATGACAAATTTTCAAATGATGAAAAATATAATATTTCCTCAAATGTTTAGAAATGTTCTTCCTTCTATAGGAAATGAATTTATAATAAATATTAAAGATACGTCAGTGCTAAATGTTATAAGCGTTACAGAGTTATTCTTCATATCAAAATCTGTAGCAGGAACTTATTCAAGATATTATGAAGTATTTATTATAACTAGTATGATATATTTCTTTTTAACATTTACATTATCTTTAATTTTAAAATTAGTTGAGAAAAAGATAGATGGACCTCAAAATTTTGAATTTTTAGACTCTAAAGAAGGGGTAGTGTAGTTTATGGAAATAGGAAAAAAGATAATTCAAATAAAAAATATTAGAAAAGATTTTGGTAAAAGAACAGTTCTAAAAGATATAAACTTTGATGTCCATGAAGGTGAAGTAGTAAGTATAATAGGTTCTTCTGGAAGTGGAAAATCTACCCTTTTAAGATGTATAAATTTATTAGAAAAACCTACAAGTGGTGAAATAAGATTTCATGATGATGACGTAGTTTTAGGAAAAATACCTTTAGTAAAATTAAGGGAAAAAGTAGGTATGGTATTTCAGCAATTTAATTTATTTAATAATTTAAGTGTACTTGAAAATTGTATTATAGGTCAGATGAAAGTGTTGAAAAAATCTCGTTCTGAAGCTGAAAAAACCGCAAAAGATTTACTTACAAAAGTAGGAATGGAAAAATTTATAAATGCGAAGCCAAATCAAATTTCAGGTGGTCAAAAGCAAAGAGTTGCTATAGCGAGAGCATTAGCAATGAAACCAGAAGTATTGTTGTTTGATGAACCAACGTCAGCACTAGATCCTGAAATGGTTGGAGAGGTTTTGAAAGTTATGAAGGAGTTGGCAAAAAGTGGTCTTACAATGATAGTTGTAACTCATGAAATGTCTTTTGCACATGATGTATCTACAAGAGTAGTATTTATGGATCAAGGGATAATAGTTGAAGACGATAAACCTGAAATAATTTTTGATAAACCGAGACATGAAAGAACAAGAGAATTTTTATCGAGAATGTTAAATAAATAATATTAAACAAATAAATAAAATAAAAATAAAAAAGAAAGTGAGAAAAAAATGTCAAAAGAAATTTTAGTAGAATTAACAAGTGAAGAAAAAAAACAATTTCATGGGAATGAGGAAGCAATAAGAGAAATATTGTTAAGTAGAGCAGTTTTATCATCTGCTGAAAAATATAAATTTACAGATGAAGAAAATGAAGAGTTAGAATATCTTTTTAAAAACACAAAATCAAAATACTACATAGATAAAAAAATAGAAAGTAAAATAAATGTAGGAGAAGACGAAGTAACAAAAGTGTATAATGAAAATAAAGGAAATTTTGATGCTCAAGGAATAGCTTTTTCTCAAGCTAAAGAAATAATACAAAGAGATCTATTAAATCAGCAAGTAAGCACTTTTGAGAATGAAGAATTAACAAATATAATCAATGAAATGGACAAAAACATAGAATTAACAAAAGAAGACGTGTTATTTTCTAAAGGTAATCCTGAAATAATAAGATCAATAGTTATGAATAAAATAATTGATGAAAAAATAGTAAAAGCAAATTTTGAAAAAACTGCAAAAGATGATTTGAAAATTTTGTATAACAATGTAAAAGCAAATTTTTACTTAGACTTAGAAGTTAGAAAAAAAGTTGTTGTAACTCACGAAGAAATAGTTAATTTATATGAAACTGAAAAAAGTAAGTTAGGAGATATTACTCCAAATAGTGCATATAACCAAATAGCAAACGGATTACTTAAAAATAAAGCTATTACAGAAAGAACAAATTTAGTTAATAAAATTGTTGAAGAGTATAAAGTTGAAGATTTAGTAAAAGTAAATTTACAAAAAAATTAAAATATAAAAAGAAGTTTTACTTGACAAAAAATTGGAGATAGTATATAATGTTATCTAATGTAATCCTTTCCCACAAAGGACCGTTATCCAATTAAATAAAGAAAGAACTTAGGAGGATAAAAGTGAATAAATATACAGTAATGCAAAAAAAAGAAGAAGTAGAAAGAAACTGGTATGAAATAGACGCAGAAGGACAAATTTTAGGAAAATTGGCAGCAGAAATAGCAGTTAAATTAATAGGTAAACATAAAGTAAGTTATACACCACATGTTGATGGAGGAGACTTTGTTATAGTAACAAATGCAGATAAATTTGCAGTAACTGGAAATAAAATGTTAGATAAAAAATATCATAGACATAGTGGATTTCCTGGTGGACTAAAAACTAGAACTTTAGAAGAAATGATAGATAAAAGACCAACTGAAGTAATAAGAAAAGCTGTTGAAAGAATGTTACCTAAGAATAAACTTGGAAGTCAAATGATTGGGAGATTAAAAATTTATATAGGAACTGATCATTCACATGCAGCACAAAAACCAGAAAGAATAGAGTTATAGGAGGTAATTTTCGTGGCAAATAAAATTCAATATTTAGGAACTGGAAGAAGAAAAACTTCAGTGGCAAGAGTTAGATTAGTACCAGGAGAAGTTGGAATATTAATAAATGGAAAAGATATGAGAGAATATTTTGGCGGAAGAGAATTATTGTCCAAAATAGTTGAACAACCATTAGAATTAACAGAAACATTGAATAAATATGGAGTAAAAGTAAATGTAAATGGTGGAGGAACTACAGGTCAAGCAGGTGCTATAAGACATGGAGTTTCAAGAGCATTATTAGAAGCTGATGATTCATTAAGAGGAGCTTTAAAAGAAGCAGGATTCTTGACAAGAGATTCAAGAATGGTTGAGAGAAAAAAATACGGAAAAAAGAAAGCAAGAAGAAGCCCACAGTTTTCCAAAAGATAATATTTACAATACAGATAGAATATATATCCTTGAAATATACAATATTTCAAGGATTTTTTTAAGTAAATTTTTAATTTTATATATGATAAAAAATCTTGTAAAATTAAAATATTAATGATAGAATTTGTAAGATAGACAAACAGAAAAAATAGTATATATTAGAGAAAGTAATAGAGGTTGAAATTTATGATTACAATTTTAGAAAAGATTATAAGTTACAATAAAAAAATAAGAGATTTTGAAGTTGATCCTTCAAATAAAAATATTATTACAACAGGAGAAAATCTGACTTTTTTAAAAAATGGAGTAAAAATAAAAGAAATTTCTGGGAAAGTTAAAAACTGTGATTCAATAAAGCATATAAAAGAAAAAAATCGACTATTCATTTCCAATGTTTTTTTTGTGTCTACTTCAACAGGGAACATATATAAAGGAGACAGTTTAAAAAAGAAAATTATAGATACTGTTTTTGAAAGAGAAAAAGTAATAGAATTTATAGATTTTACAACAAATGGAAGAATAATATATATTGAAAATAATACACTCTATTCCTATGATACGTCAACAACTGAATATATTTTTACACCTATCTTTGAAGATAATAAAAAAGGAAAAGGGAATTATAAAATATTTATAAGTGGAGAAAATATAGTTTTGAAATACAGAGAACTCCATGAACAAACTAATATAATAAATATTTTTGATAGTAAATTAGGTAAAATTTTTACCATTAAAACGGAAAGTAATCATATATACTCTATAATAAATGAATTAGAATATATAGCTGGAACGTCAACAGGTGAAATTGAAATATGGAATATATTAGAAAAAGAAATGTATAATTCAATAAAAATTGCTAATACACGTATAACGTATATCGAAAAAAATGACGGTCATTATTTTATAGGACTTGGAAATGGTGATATTGTTATAATAAATGAGAAGTTTAAAATTATCAATACCCAAAATATATTTAAAAATGAAATAAGAAAAATATGTATTGTAGAAGATAATTTATATGTATTGGGGATAGAAAATAAAATAGCAGAGTTCAAATTACTTAATAATGAGGATGAAAATAAAGAAAAAAAATATATTGAAAATTTTTTGAAAAAAAATAATATACACGTTGATTATTATAATTTTTTTAATTTAAAAAGAATTTCTGAAATAGAAAATTTTATAAAATTGATGGAAATAAAAAATATAAATTACGTACCTAAAAAAGAAAACATATTTAGATCATTATCTGATTCTATTTATTCGAGGAAAGTATGTATAATAGTTAAAGAACCTTGTTTTCAAGAGGGAATTACAACAGGTCTTTCCATTGAAGAAAAAAACGACACGTGGTCTAGTTTAGAGTCAAATATAATTTTAAAAAACATTCTAAGGCTAATATATAAGTCATATACTGGTAAGTTAGAAGATATGAGTGAAATTATAAATAGAATTGAAAATAATGATTTTAAAATATTAAGCCCAAATAAAATATTTGGTTCATGGAAAGAACAAGGAGTTTTACTCTTAAATCCTAGTCTTACAGCAATAGATGGAAAATACTCAGAACATAATGAATTTTGGCGTTCTTTTACAAGAGATATACTAGAATATATATCTATGAAAAACAATAGTATTGTATACTTCTTATGGGGTAGAGATATAGAAATATTCGAAAAAAATATATTATCTGGTGATATTATAAAGCATAATCATCCATCTACTTCTGGAAATATTGAAAATGAAAGAGATTTTCTAAATGGATCATCTTTTAAAAATACTATAAACATAATAAATTGGACGGGATATGAAGAAAAAGTGAAAACACTAAAAAAAGAAAGTGAAAATACTCTTTTTTAATAAAATGAAATATAAACGGGAGAATGAATTGTGAAAAAATATGAAAATGTCAAAATAGATATAGTTGTACCCCCATACAGTGGTCATTTATATCCTATACTAGAATTAATAAAACCATTATTAAAAGAAGAAAAATATGATATTTGTATATATACAGGTGCTCAAAGAAAAATGTTTTTAAAAAATATGGGAATAAAATGCAAAGTAGTTTTGGAAGACAGACCGACATTTTTTGAAGATGTAGCAAATACAGCAGAAAAAACTAATGCTTTTGTTTCGTATAGTCAATTTAAAAAAAATTTAAAAGTTATTCCAGATATAGTGAAAGAATTAGAATTAGGGTTTAAAGAGCGTAATCCAGATATAATAGTAGCAGACTTTGTTGCTGTACCAGCGGGCGTAATAGCAAAAAAAATGGGAATCCCTTGGATAACAGCGATACCAACCCCTTTTGCTATAGAAAGTAAAACTACTCCTCCTAGTTATATGGGAGGATGGTATCCAAGAAAAGGAGTTATTTATAAATTAAGAGATGCCATAGGAAGATTTACTATAAGAACATTTAAAAGAATAGTTTGTATTATGGGTCATAAAATTTTAAAGGATATAAATTATAAATTATATAACGAGAATGGAGAAGAAAACGCTTATTCGCCCAATTCAATATTAGCTTTGGGTATGAAAGAACTTGAATTTAGAGATGATTATCCAAAACAAGTAATATGGTCAGGACCTTGTCTTTCTGAATTTGATGTAGAAGAATACAGTTTAATAGACGTCTCAAAATTTAAAAAAAGCATATTGGTTACTAATGGAACTCATTTACTATGGGGTAAAAATAATTTATTGAAAATAGTAGAGGATTTATCAACAAAATTTTCTGATGTTTGTTTCATAGTTTCATTAGGAGATATAAGAGGAAAAGATGAACCAGTGATAAAAAATAAAGATAATATGTATACATATAAATATATAGACTATGGGGCAGTACTTCCAAAAGTTGATTATGTTATACATCACGGAGGAGCAGGTATTTTATATAATTCAATAAAGTATAATAAACCCTCAGTTATAATTCCTCATGATTATGATCAATTTGATTTTGCAGTAAGAGCAAAAATTGCTGATATCGGTATTCCTGCCAGTTTAAAAAAAAAGAATTCTATAGAAAATGCTATCAGAGAATTGATTCAACGTAAAGAATGGGTAAATCTTAATAAAATTTCAGAAAAATATAAAGAATATAATCCAGGTGAAGTATTAAAAAAAGAAATAAATAGGTTATTAAAATAAAAGAAGTAAAACTAACAATTTTACTTCTTTTATTTTAGAATTATTATTTATATATTTAATTATGAAATAAAAATATATTGCTATACTATGCAATTATTGAATATGCAGTATACTAAAAAAAAAACAAAAAAATTGTTTTGTATAATGATTTTTTTTTGTACATAAAAAGGTTTAATATTAATACATACAAGTAATAAAATTTCACATGTGCTTATTATATTGTAAATTTATTTTAAAGAAAGGAGATACGATAATGTTAATATCAATGATATCACTGTTTTGCCTAGTTTTAACAATAGTGATTGGGTTCAGGAGAAAAATGAACATAGGAATTTTGGCGTTAGGAATATCTTTAATTTTAGGTTATATTGGGAAAGTTCCCGCGAGAGATATAATTAGAGGTTTTAATTCTTCGCTATTCATAATGTTGGCAGGAGTTAGTATGCTATTTGGAATTGCAGAGCATAACGGGACTTTAAAACTAATCGTAAAAAAGATGATTAGAATTGCAGGTAAAAGGGCATACTTAATGCCTGTTATGATGTATATAGTTATGTATTTTATTACTTTTTTAGGTGCGGGAACAATAGCGGGATTTGCATTATCAGCACTTTTCGGTATACCACTTGCAAAAGAACTTGATTCAGATCCATTTATGATGACAACAATGGGACAGCTTGGATCAATTGGGGGTGGAATATCACCATGGGCACCTACAGGAATTATTGGATTAGAGTTAGCTAAAAATGCAGGAATAACAGGTAATTTGTCTACTACGATGTTAATTAATACATTTCTAGCAACAGCATTTGCAGGTTTAGTTTCTTACATTTTCTTAAAAGGATACAAGTTAAAAGCTACTAACATTGAAAAAGAAAATTTGAAATTTGATAATAAGCAAAAAATAACACTACTTGCAATATTTATAATGGTTGTAGGTGTAGCAGGATTTAGTATGAATATTGGGTTTTTATCGTTTTTGATAAGTGTTATTTTAATATTGATGAAAATTGGAACAGAAAAAGAATCGCTAAATTCTATTCCATGGAATACATTGATTTTAATAGCTGGAATGGGTGTTTTAATAAATCTCGTAGTTGTTCTTGGTGGAATTAAAGTTTTAGCTGATGGATTATCTTTACTTATGACGCCTAGAACATCAGGTGCGATTCTAGCATTTACTTCTGGAGTAATGAGTTTATTCAGTTCAACATCAGGAGTTGTAATGCCTACAATGATTCCTACAATTCCTATAATTCAGGAAAGTTTAAATCTTCAAACTGTGATTCCAGCATCTCTTTTATTATCTGCAGTTATAAATGGTTCGTCTCCATCAGGATTAAGTCCTCTTTCTACAGGGGGAGCATTTGTTATGGCTTCTTATTCTGAAATCTACGAACTTAAAGAAGATGAATTTGCAAAAAAATTTAAAAAACTTTTTATGCTTTCCATGATAAATATGATAGCAGTTGTTGTATTTATTTTACTTGGAGGGTTTAGTTTAACTATTTATAGATAGTTAGGAGTTATTTTAAAGAAAAACTATACAAAATATTTAGACTTTTACAATTGTTTGGAATGAATAAAATAAGGAGGATTATTATGACATTAACAGAGAAAATTTTAGCTCGTGCAGCAAAAATAGAAAAAGTGAAAGCTGGCGATATTATATGGGTTGATGTGGATCAGGCAATGATGGACGATATTCTTGGACCCAGAATAGAAATCGCCGAAAAAATGAAAGAAATGAATCTTAAAGTGTGGGATCCTAGTAAAATCACTATTATTTCAGACCACTATACTCCACCTGCAAATGCCCAGCAGGCAAGTATTGTAAAATTTACAAGAGATTGGGCAA
The DNA here is from genome assembly GCA_018060185.1 of Leptotrichiaceae bacterium. Lineage (GTDB taxonomy): Bacteria > Fusobacteriota > Fusobacteriia > Fusobacteriales > Leptotrichiaceae > JAGOWQ01. Next base: position 40,485 of record JAGOWQ010000008.1, read on the forward strand.
AAGAATATGGAATTAAACATTATTATGAATTTGCAGGACCTTGTCACCAAGTAATGGTTGAAAAATCTAGAGTATTACCAGGAGAAGTTGTAGTTGGAACAGATAGTCATACGTGTACTTACGGGGCAATTAGTGCTTTTTCTACAGGGATAGGTTCAACTGAAATGTTTGGTGTTCTTACTACAGGTAAGATATGGTTAAAAGTTCCTGAAACAATAAAAGTAAATTTTAAAGGGAAAATGAAAAAAGGAGTTATGGCTAAAGATTTGATTTTAGCAGCAATAGGTAAAATTGGTCATGCAGGAGCAACTTATAAAGCACTTGAATTTTCAGGAGATACAATAGATGATTTAATTATGGATGAGAGACTTTGTATAGCTAATATGGCTGTTGAAGCAGGAGCAAAAAATGGGATAATTAAGTTTGATAATATAACTAAAGAATATTTAGAAGGGCTTAATTTAAATATTGATGAAAATGAATTAGAATATTTGAAAAATGATAGCGAAGGAACTTTCTGTGAAGAAGTTACAATAGATGTTGAAAAATTAGAACCTCTTTGTTCATGCCCTCATGAAGTTGATAATGTAGATGAAATAAAAAATGTTGCTGGAGTTAAAATAGACCAAGCTTACATAGGTTCATGTACAGGAGGGAGATATCACGATTTAAAAGTAGCTGCTGACTTAGTAAAAGGAAGAAAAATAGCTGAAGGAATACGTCTTTTGATATCACCAGCTTCAAAAGAAGTTTGGGATAGATGTGCTAAAGAGGGAATACTTCAAATATTATCAGATGCAGGAGCAACAGTTTTAGCTTCAAGTTGTGGAGCATGTCTTGGGATACATTCTGGTGCTCTAGGAGAAGGAGAAGTATGTATATCTTCCACAAATAGAAATTTTATAGGAAGAATGGGTAGTAAAAAAAGTTCCGTTTATCTTGCTTCACCTTTATCAGTTATAGCATCAGCAATAAAAGGTGAAATTACTGATCCAAGAGAATTTATGAAGGAGGAATCAAATGAATAATATAAAAGGCAGAAGCTTGAAATATGGCGACAATATAAATACTGATATTATTTCTCCACCAGCTTATATGGAATTACCAATAAAAGAAGCTGCAAAATATACAATGGCACCTGTTGATGCAGATTTTGCTAGTAAATGCCAACAGGGTGATATATTTGTAGCTGAAAAAAACTTAGGTTCAGGTTCTAGTAGAGAAACAGCTCCTCTTATGTTAAAAGAACTTGGTATAAAAACTATAGTCGCAAAATCTTTTGCAAGAATATTTTATAGAAATTGTATTAACCTAGGAATTTTAGCTATTCAATGTGAAGATACAGATAAAATAAGTATGTTTGACAATATAGAAATAGATTATATAAATGGAATTATTCACAATGTAAGTAAAAATGAGCAGTACAGTTGTGAAAAAATACCAGGACATATCATGGAATTTATAGAAAAAGATGGATTGATAAATTATTTGCGAGAAAAATTTAAGGTTAAAGATTAAATTTTAATTTTTAGACAAGTAAAATATAAAAAAAATGGAAATTTAGGAGACTTAATTAAATAAATATTAAAATTTCCAGATTGAGAATGTTTCTAATAAAATTAAGATAACAAAATATATGTTATAATTAATATAGTAAGTTTATTTGCAGTATCTAAAATTTAAAGGAGGAAATATTATGAGTTGTGAGCTAATAAAAGAATCATTAGAAATAAAATGTTCCATTGTTAGAGGAGGTACTAGTAAGGGAATTTTCATAATGGAAAATGAACTTCCTAAAGATCAATGTTTAAGAGATAGAATTATTTTATCTATTTTTGGTAGTCCAGATCTTAGACAAATTGATGGTCTTGGGGGAGCGGATACTCTTACAAGTAAATTAGCTATAATTGGACCTTCAACTAGAGAAGATGCAGACGTAGACTATACATTTGGACAAGTTAGTTTTGTTGAAAAGTTCATAGATTATGGAGGAAATTGCGGTAATATATCATCAGGTGTTGGTGTATATGCTGTGGATAATGGGTTAGTAGAAGCAAAAGAACCTATTACAAAAGTCAAAGTTCACTTAACAAACACGAACAGAATACTTGAAGTAGAAGTTCCAGTAAAAAATGGAAGAGCATTGGTTAACGGAGATTATAAAATAGACGGTGTTCCAGGAACAGGAGCTAAAATAACTCTTGATTGGTCTGATGTAGTTGGAGGAATAACAGGAAAATTACTTCCTACAGGAAATCCAAAAGATATTATAGAAATAGAAAATGAATCATTCGAAGTATCTGTTGTTGATGCTGGAAATATAGTTATTTTCATAAAAGCTGAAAGTTTAGGATTAGTAGGGATTGAAAGTGCTCTAGAAATTGACAATAATAAAGAATTAATGAGAAAAATAGAAAGAATAAGAGGAGAAATATGCTATAAACTTGGGTTAGTTAATTCATGGGAAGAAGCTGCAACTAAAACTCCTTATCAACCGTTTTTTGCTATGGTAAGCAAATCACAGGACTATAAATGTTTTAATGGTATAGAGGTAAAAAAAGAGGAAATAGATATAGTTTCTAGATTGGTATTTATGCTTAAAATGCATAAAACATATCCAGTTACTGGAACTGTGGCTACAGGAGCTATGGCTAGGGTTAAAGGAAGTATAGTTTATGATTTACTTTCAGAAAGAGGTAAAAATGATCTTAATGTACAGATAGGTCATCCTGGAGGAATTATACCAGTAGAAGCAGAAGCAGAATATTCAGGTGAAGAGTGTAAAATAACTAGATTGGGTGTATATAGAACAGCTAGAACAATTTTAGATGGAAGAGTTTACGTGAATACAAAAAATATAAAAAATAAAATTTTTTAGGAGGAAATTTATATGAATTGTGAACTAAAAAAGACAGAATTGAATTTCTTAGCCAGAAGATCTATTAGAAGTTATACTTCAAAAGAAATAGAAGAAGATAAATTAAATAAAATTTTAAAAGCAGCTTTAGTTTCACCAACAGGTAAAAATTTAAAACCTTTTGAATTAGTTGTTATAAAAGATAAGGAAATGTTAGTTAAACTATCAGAATCTAAAGATAGTGGTTCAAACATGTTAAAAGAAGCAAATATGGCAATTGTAGTGCTAGGAAATCCTGAAATTTCTGATTTGTGGTCTGATGATTCTTCTATTGTTTCTTTTGCAATTCAACTCAAGGCATTTGACTTAGGGATAGGGAGTTGCTGGGTTAATTTAAAGGGAAGAGAATCTAAATATGGAATTTCTTCTGAGGAATATGTTAAGAATATTTTAAATATTCCTAAAAAAATGAGAATTTCTTGTATAATTTCACTAGGATATCCTAATGAAGTTAAAGATGAATATAAAGAAGATGAAATAGACTTATCTAAGGTACATTATGGAAAATATTAATGTATTTATCGAAAATAATTTTGTAATTTAAAAGTGAGGATACATTTGTGTCCTCACTTTTAAAAAAAATTTTATAATTTAAAATCATTATATAAATTACGATATTCTTAATTATTTCAAAATTTTGAATATATTATAAAAAATGATGAAATAAGGATTATTTTTAGTTTGGAAAACAAATCAGAGTTATATATAACTAAAAAATACACAAAAAACTGTATCTTGTAACATATGTAATGTATTAAAAAAAAGATATAATTATGTTATAGAACAATAGATATATTTTATTTGAATAATTTCAAAGTGTTCAAGGTTATAAAAAAAGATTAATGGAGGATAACGATGAAAATTAAAAATTTGGATCATATTGTTATTACAAGTAGCGATATTGATAAAACGGTTGAATTTTATGTAAACATATTAGGAATGGAATTAGACAGAACTAATGACAGATATGCTGTAAAATTTGGAAATCAGAAGTTTAATCTTCATAGAGGGAAAGCGGAATTCCTACCTGCAGCTGGAAACGTGACTTTTGGAAGTGCAGATTTATGCTTAATTGCAGAAGGGAGTATTGAAGATATTTATAATGAGTTAGTTGAAAAAAACGTTCCTATAGAATTAGGAGTTGTACCACGTACAGGGGCGAATGGACCTATTGATAGTATTTATTTAAGAGATCCTGATGAAAATCTTGTTGAAATAAGTGTTTATCGAGAATTATAATTGAATTTGTATGATTAAAATTATGAAATTTATTTAATGTGTTAATTAACAAAAATTGAAGAAAAGTATATGTAATTTGAAATAATAAAAATAAAAAAATTAAAATAACTTGAAAATGTGTATGTTATTTTCAAGCATAATGAAAGGAATGTTTATAAATATGGCGAATATTGGTTTGATTGCTTTGGCAGTATTATTTATTGTAATTATTATTGGATTTTTTAAGAAGATGAATGTAGGTCTTCTAGCAATAGCAGCTGCGGTTGTTTTAGGATATGGTTCTGGTCAATTTGGAGCTAGGGACATTATAAAAGGTTTCAGTTCTTCGTTGATGATGACATTATTAGGTGTTACACTTTTATTTAGTGTAATACATTCAAATGGAGCTTTAGAGCACTTGGTAAAAAAAATTGTTAGAAAAACAGGGCGTTTTGTATGGACTGTTCCCATTGTTATGTATCTCGTAGGTTATATAATTTCAGCAGTAGGTCCTGGTTGTGTACCTGCGTTAGCCATAGTAGCTGCTATTGCAATTCCTTTAGCTAAAGAAACAGGTTATAGTCCTATCATGCTTATGCTTATAGGTGACGCAGCTACTTTTGCGGGGAGATTTACTGCAGTAACTCCAGAAGGAGTACTAGTAACTAAAATATTAGGTGAACAAGGTATAACAGGTATTTTAACACCATTAGTTATAAATGCCACAGGCGTTACCATATTATTGTCTATAATTTTCTTTGTATTTTATAAAGGATATAAAGTAAAAGGAGGAGAAAAAATTTCTCAAGAAGAAGTTCCTCCATTTAAGAAAAGTGAGTATTTAGCACTAAGTGGAATTATATTTTTAGTAGTTGGTATTATCTTCTTAAAAATAGATGTAGGTCTTTTAGCATTCTTAATAGCTATTATTCTATTATTACTAGGAGTTGCTAGTGAAAAAGAAAGTTTCGCAAAAGTTCCTTGGAATACAATCATAATGGTAGTTGGAGTAGGAGTATTAATGAATTTAGTAATATCTTCTGGTGGGATTAAAATTCTAGCTGACTGGTTATCATCTATTATGACTCCAACAACTGCGGCAGCAATTACTGGATTAACTGGAGGTATCATGTCATGGTTTAGTTCTACTATAGGAGTAGTTTTACCTACACTATTACCTACTGTTGGTATATTAGTTGAAAATGTAGGTGGAAGTGTTTCAGCAGTTGAACTTGTAACATCTATAGGTATTATATCATCTTTTGCTGGATTTAGTCCTGCTTCTACAGTTGGTGGAATAATTATGGCTTCATGTGCTTCAGATCCTGAATATAAAGATACTATAGATCAGTCAAAATTATTCGTTGAGTTATTTGCTTGGTCAGTATTCTGTGTTATTTTTATAGCATTCTTAGCATTGACAGGATTATTAGGAATTATAGGATAATTTATGTTAATGATGTTCTTAAAGAAATGAAATTTAAATCATTTGAATTTAATATTAATTATTATGAAAATAAAAAAGCTTAGAACAGTGTAATAAAAAAATAAAATATATCAAAAAACTTTAAAACAGTGTAGTTAAAGATAAAATGTATCAAATATAAAACTTAAAGTAGCATAATTAAAAAATAAAATATATCAAAAATATTAAAGAAGAAAGAGAGGAGTATTTTATGATTAAATCGGGAGTATTACAAGGCGTTACAATTTTGGATATGACAAGAGTGTTGGCAGGACCTTTTTCAGGGATGATGTTTGCAGATATGGGCGCAGATGTTATAAAAATTGAAACACCTAAAAAAGGGGACGATAGTAGAAGTTTTGGACCATTTAAGAATGGTGAAAGTGCTTATTTTATGAATCTTAATCGTAATAAAAGAGGAATTACAATAAATTTGAAAAATCCTGAAGGGGTTAAAGTATTTTTAGAGTTAGTTGCCAAAGCAGATATTTTACTTGAAAATTTTAGGCCAGGAACAATGGAAAAATTAGGGATTGGATATGAAAAACTTAAAGAAATAAATCCTAAATTAGTTTATGGATGTGTATCAGGATTTGGTCATTATGGACCTTATTCTAAAAGAGCAGGATATGATATAATAGGACAGGCAATGGGAGGTCTAATGAGTACTACTGGATGGCCTGATGGAGACCCAACACGTTCAGGGACAGCTATTGCAGATGTATTAGCAGGTATATTTATGTCTGTTGGAGTATTGTCTGCATATACTCGTGTTCTTAAAACAGGTGAGGGTCAGAAAATCGATGTTGCTCTAGTAGATTCAGTAGTTGCAGGATTAGAGATAATCAATCAGATATATCTAGTAGACGGAGTAATTCCAGGAAGAAATGGAAATCGTTATGAATCAATTTACCCTTATGATTCTTTCCAAACTATGGATAAAACTATTATTATAGGAGCAGGTAATGATAAATTATTCAAAATTTTATGTAGTATAATGAAACAGGAAAACTTATTAGAAGATGAACGTTTCTTGAATAATCCGCTAAGAATTAAAAATCACGCCCCATTGAAAGAGATAATAGAAAAATGGCTTTCTGATAAAAAAGGAGATGAGATAGTAAATATGCTTTTAGAAGCAGGAGTTCCTTCTTGTCCAATATATAATATAGGTGAAGTAGTTAACGATGATCATATTGCAAACGTACGTGAGATGTTTATAGATATGGAACATCCTATAGCAGGAAAATTAAAAATAACAGGAAATCCTATTAAGTTAAGTGTGGATAAGTACTCTAAGCCTCTACCATCACCAGCATTGGGAGAACATAATGAAGAAGTCCTAAAAGAAATGTTAGGATATTCAAAAGAGAAAATAGAAGAGCTTATTAAAGGAGGAGCGTTATAGTGAAAGAATTGAATTTTATAGAAATTGCACCAAGAGATGGGTTTCAAAATGTTAAAGAATTTATTCCTACTGAGGTAAAAAAAGAAATTATTGATAGATTGGTTAAGGCAGGTATTAAAACAATACAAGTTACATCGTTTGTAAGTCCAAAAGCAATACCGCAGATGTGTGATGCAACTGAAGTAGCACAATATGCCCTTGCAAAATATCCTGACGTAAAATTTTATGCTTTAACTCCAAATCGTAGAGGAGTAGATAATGCGTATAAAGCTGGAATAAGAGAAATAGCATATGTGATTTCTGTAAGTGAAAGTCATAATAGGGCAAATGTAAATTCTACTCCTGATGAATCTTTTAAGGAATTAGCTCAGGTAGTAAAAGATTATCCAGATATGAAAGTTAATTTAGATGTTGCAACTGCGTTTGGATGCCCATTTGAAGGAACGACTTCATTAGAAAAATTAGTAGATTTCGTTCAAAAAGGTATTGAAATAGGGATTAGAACATTTGATATTTGTGATACAATAGGTGTTGCTTATCCTAAACAAGTAAAAGAGTATATGACAACTTTACAAAATAAATTTCCACAAGCAACTTTCGGAATTCATATCCATGACACAAGAAATATGGGTATGTTAAATACTTATGTTGCTATTGAAGCTGGAATTTCACGTATATTTTCTGTTTGTGGTGGATTAGGTGGATGTCCTTTTGCACCTGGAGCCTCAGGAAATACAGCTAGTGAAGATCTTGCTAATATGCTTATGCTTTGTGGTTATGATCTTAAATTAGATTTGAAACAATTAATAGATACAGCAAAGTATATGAAAAAACAAATTCCTACAGGAAATTTCAGCAGTCATCATGTTGATATCGATGATGAAATCTGTGCTTGTGTATAGAAATTAAGATTGGGAGGGATACAAATGGATAAAATTTGCAAAATAATAAGAAAAGATATTTTAAAAATGATTCATAAGGCTGGTTCAGGTCATCCAGGAGGTTCGCTTTCTGCAACTGAAATCATGTCAGTTCTTTATTTAGGTGGTGTAATGAAAATAGATTCGAAAAATCCTGAATGGGAAGATAGAGATAGATTTATTTTATCAAAAGGGCATGTTGCGCCAGTATTATATGCTGTTCTAGCACGTGCAGGGTTTTTCGATTCAAAACACTTAGATACTTTACGTGAATTGGGAAGTATTTTACAAGGACATCCTCATAAGGAGCATTTACCTGGTTTAGATACATCTTCAGGTTCTTTAGGTCAGGGAGTATCAATTGCAGCAGGAAAAGCATTAGCTTTGCTAAGAAAAGGAGGAAATCAAAGAGTATTTTGTCTTGTAGGTGATGGTGAGTTACAAGAAGGACAGATTTGGGAAGGAATAATGACGGCAGCACATCATAAACTTTCTAACTTTTGCCTCATAATAGATGATAATAAAATACAGTTAGATGGAAATGTGTGTGATATTAAAAATGTATATCCTCTAAAAGAAAAATTTGAAAGTTTTAATTTTCACACTATTGAAATAGATGGTCATGATTGCAACGCCTTATTTAAAGCTTTTGAAGAATTTGATTCTGTAAAAGATAAACCCACTGCTATTATAGCTAATACAGTAAAAGGAAAAGGAGTTTCATTTATGGAAGGTCAAGCAGGTTGGCATGGATTGGCCCCTAATGATAATGAACTTGAAAAAGCTCTTATAGAAATTGGAGGGGGTGATTGTCATGGATAAAAAACCACCAAGAGATGGATATGGAGAGGCAATCTTAGAATTATGTAAAGATAAAGATAATGTTATTATATTAGATACCGATGTAGCAAAATCTACTCGTACTGTATGGGTAAAAGACAAATATCCTGAAAAATTTATAGATATTGGAATTAGTGAACAAGACATGGTTGGAGTTGCAGCAGGACTTTCTAGTGAAGGGTTTGTACCATTTGGAGCTGCATATGGAGTATTTCTTTCAGGTCGTGCATTTGATCAAATTCGTACAACTGTATGTTATGACAAGTTAAATGTAAAATTAATTGGAGCTCACGCAGGAATTTCTGTAGGTCCTGATGGAGCAACTCACCAAGCATTGGAAGATATGGCACTTATGTCTGTTTTACCTAATATGACACTCATAGCTCCTTGTGATAGCAATGAGGCAAAAAAAGCTACTCTTGCAGTATATGAGCATGAAGGACCTTGCTATATACGGTTTGGAAGAGAAGCTATACCACAAATTACAGATGAGAATACACCTTTTACTATTGGGAAAGCTAATGTATTGGCAGAAGGTGATGATTGTACTGTATTTGCATGTGGTGCTATGGTATATGAAGCTCTAGAGGCTAGAAAGCAGCTTTTAGAACAGAATGTATCTATTTCAGTTATAAATGTACACACAATAAAACCTTTAGATAAAGAAACAGTTTTGAAATATGCTAAGATCACCAAAGCGGCTGTTGTAACTCAAGAGCATCAAGAAACAGGAGGATTAAATGGCGTTGTTTCACAATTGTTATCAAAAGAATATCCTATTCCATTAGGATTTGTGAGTATAAATGATACATTTGGAGAATCTGGGAACCCAGATGAACTTATGGAAAAATATGGATTAAATCATAAAAATATAATTAAAGCAGTGTTAGAAACTATTTCAAAGAAATAAAAAATGTTAGGAGCTGTTAAAGCTCCTATATTTGAATGCAATGATTTTTAAAAAAAAGCAAGTGAATTTTATATTTATCAATTAATTTTTAAATAATTTTACTTTAGAATTTAAAAATTAAATATCACATTAAAACAGGAGACTAAAAATGAAAATAGTAATATTAGACGGGTATACGTTAAACCCAGGTGACTTAAGTTGGGATGGATTTAAAGAATTAGGGGAAGTTACAGTTTATGACAGAACCCCTTTTGATGATGTAAGTGAAATAATTTCTAGAATTGGGGATGCTGATGTTGTCATAACTAACAAAACTCCTGTTAATAAAAAAGTATTAGAATTTTGTACAAATATAAATTATATAGGAGTTTTAGCTACAGGATATAATGTAGTGGATGTAGAAACATGTACTAAAATGGGGATAACAGTATGTAATGTTCCAGATTATGGAAGTGCAATTGTAGGTCAATTTTCTATTGCATTGTTATTAGAAATTTGTAGTAGAGTAGGGCATCATAGCCAAGCTGTGCGTGAAAATTTATGGGAGAAAAATCCTGATTGGTGTTTTTGGGATTATCCACTTGTTGAACTTTATGATAAAACAATAGGAATTATAGGATTTGGAAGAATAGGTAAAAGCACTGGGGCTATTGCAAAAGCTATGGGGATGAATGTTATAGCATATGATATATTTCAAGATGATTATGGAAAATCAATAGCTCAATATGTAGAATTAGATAAACTTTTGAAAAATTCAGACGTTATTGCATTACATTGTCCACTTTTAGAGGAAACAAAAAATATCATATGTAAAGAAAATATTAATAAAATGAAAGACGGAGTTATTATTTTGAATAATAGCAGAGGAGATTTAATTGTTGAGCAAGATTTAGCTGATGCGCTTAATGAAGGTAAAGTATATGCTGCTGGGCTTGATGTAGTATCTAGTGAGCCTATAAAAAGTGATAATCCATTGCTTAAAGCGAAAAATTGTATAATTACCCCGCATATTTCATGGGCAGCTTATGAAAGTAGAAAACGTTTGATGGGTATAGCCGTTAAGAATTTAAAAGATTTTAAAAATAATACACCACAAAATGTCGTTAATTTATAAAATATGTAATTACATTATTTTGATAAGAAAATTAGAAATAATATATATTCAATGTATTAAAATATATTTTAGAACTGTGTTAATCAAATTTAATTATAGTACAGGAATTAAAATTAGAATGTATTTTTTGTTCATTCGTGATATAGTGTTCAGAAAGGATGGATATTATGAATATTTCTAAAAATTTGGCTACAAATATTTTACAACAACTAAAAAATATTATAAACCAAGATTTAAATTATATAAATGAAGATGGAACAATAATTGCGAGTACTGATCCAAAAAGAGTCGGAACTTTTCATGCTGCTTCTGTTGAATGTATTAAAAGAGAAAAAACAATTATTATTGAAAATGACAACGAATACATAGGTAGTAAAAAAGGGATAAATATGCCCATTTATTTTGATGAATCTATAATTGGAGTTATTGGAATAACAGGAGATAAAAAAGAAGTTAGTAAGTTTGGAGAAATAATAAGACTTATGACTAGTATTCTTCTAAAAGAAGCGTGGATAAAGGACCAGGATATCAGAAAAGGTAAGATAGTAAAATCATTTATTGAGAGAATAGTGTTAGAATATGAGCATGATTTTTTTCCTATGACCGATTTTCTATTTCCTTATGTAGTTATCGTTGGAAAAGCTGATAAAAATGACGTTTTTATAGATGAAGAAGATATTCAAAGTGTATTAAAAGATAATCTTTCATATAATAGACATAATTATTTTACATTCTATAGAAATGAAGTGATTATTCTATATCACTATCATAAAGATGAAGATATATCTAAAGCGTTGGACAATTTAATAAAAAAGCTTAGTGAAAAAATAAAATTAAATTTTAAGTTTGGAATAGGAACAAAATCCTCTGAATACGAAGAATTGAAAATATCATATAAAAATGCGAAAGAGATTCTAAAAATATCTGATGTCTTTTCTGCTTCAGATTCTGTTTTTGAATATGACAAAAAAGATTTAGAACTTCTTTTCATAAATTTTAAGATGTCTAATATGAAAAGTTTTAATGAAAAAGTTCTAAAAAATTTTTCCCAAAAAGAATTAAAAGAATTTTCAACTATAATGACTATTTATGAAGAATTTAATGGTAGTATTACTCAAACAGCAGAAAAACTTTTCATGCATAAAAATACGTTACAATATAAATTACAAAAAATAAAAAAACTTAGTGGATATGATCCTAGAGTATTAAGAGATTTTACTGTGTTAAGTTTGGCGTTTAAGCTTAGAAGTATGGGCATTAAATCTTCAGGAATTTCAAAATAAAGTAATATATAATGAAAAGTTTTAGTATATATACTAAATAAAAATAAAAATATTAGTCTATGTAATATAGTAAATATAGGGAACAAAAGGTATAATTTTTGTATTAGATGTATTACATTACAACATAATTGTAGTTTGAGTAAAACATAAAAAGGAGGTCAAAAATGAAAATTGCAATTGCCCCAGATTCTTTTAAAGAAAGCATGACAGCAAAGGAAGTATGTGGAAGTGTGGAAAGAGGTATTTTATCAATTTTTCCAAATTGCGAAATAATAAAAATACCAATGGCTGATGGTGGAGAAGGAACTTTAGAATCTCTTGTTGATGCAACAGACGGTAATATTTATTGTGAGAACACATTAAATCCTTTAGGTGAAGAAATAATATCAAGATATGGTATATTGAATGAGAAAAAGACAGCCGTTATAGAAATGGCATCTTCAAGTGGATTAGAATTAATTCCCATAGAAAAAAGAAATCCATATATTACAACAACTTATGGAACAGGTCAATTAATTTTAAAAGCTTTAGATCACAATATAGAAAAAATAATATTAGGGATAGGTGGAAGTGCAACAAATGATGGTGGTTCAGGAATGTTACAGGCATTAGGTGCAAGATTACTAGATGAAAAAGGAGAAAAAATAGGTTTTGGGGGATTTGAACTCTCAAAATTAGATAGAATTGATTTTTCAACATTAGATAAGAGATTAAAAAATATTGAAATTCTTGTAGCATGTGATGTAACCAATCCCTTAACAGGTGAAAATGGAGCAACGTATGTATTTGGCCCACAAAAAGGTGGAACAAAAGAAATGTTAGAAGTTCTTGATAATAATTTATGCCATTATTCAAAAATAGTAAAAAGGGATTTAAATATTGAAATTGATAATATACCTGGTGCTGGTGCTGCAGGTGGATTAGGCGGAGGTTTATTGGCATTAGGAGGAGTTCTAAAAAAAGGTATAGAAATTGTAATGGAAATTACAGATTTCGAAGATAAAATAAAAAATTCTGATTTGATAATAACTGGAGAAGGAGGTATGAATAGCCAAACAATATGTGGAAAAACACCATTTGGAGTAGCAAAAGTAGCCCAAAAATATAAAATACCAGTAATAGGAATAGCTGGAGACTTGGGAAAAGGATATGAAATTTTATATGAAAATGGATTTGATGCTATATTTTCCATAATGCCAGGAGTTAGGACTTTAGAAGACGCGCTTAAATCAGGAAAGATAAATGTAGAAAATACTATAAGGAATATCTTTTCTATACTAAAATTGCAAAAAAATGAAGATTAAGGAGAAAGAAATTTTTTATAAGTTATATCCATAAAATACGATCCTAGAGGAGCGGTTATAAGTATAGATAAAACGGATACTATTAAAATAGTATTTCCTGAAGAAAGACCCAGTGATAGAGGTATACCTCCTAAAGCAGCTTGAACAGTTGCTTTAGGAGAATACGATATCATACAAAATAGTTTTTCTTTTAAATTTAAAGAGGTTTTTAACAATGAAAGAAATACCCCAAACATACGAAAAATTAAAACTATTAAAATGAGGATTATAGAAGAAAAACTAAATCCTAAAGCATATTTTATATTAACAGATGCTCCTACTAATACAAATAATAAAAGCTCAGAAGCAATCCATAATTTAGAATATTTTAAAGAAAGTCTTTTAGATAAAATATTATAATTGCTATTTATAGTTACTCCCAAAGCCATGATAGAAAGTAAACTTGAGAAAGTTATATTTCCTTTCATAATTTTTTCTAAAGACACTAGTAAAAATGACATGCTCAAAATAATAATTACTTTTAGACTATCACGAATATGTAACTTTTTGAACAATATTATTAAAATTAGCGCGCAAAAATATCCAATTAATATACCAAATAAAATAGAAGTTGGTACTTTTAAGAAAACTGATGGAGAAAAATTACCATTAGATGCAAACCCTAAAAAAGAAGTAAATAAAGTAATCACATATATATCATCTACAGAAGCACCTGTCATTATAAGCTGAGGGATGCTTTTTTCTTTTCCGTAATTTTTTTCAATTAATTTTAACATTTTTGGAATGACTATAGCTGGAGAAACAGCTGCTATTACTGCTCCTAAAATAGCTGCATCAATTAATTTAATATTTAACAATATAGGAGCAAATAAAATAGTACCTATAATTTCCAGTGTAGCAGGAATAAAACACATCAAAAAAGCAGGTCTACCCACTTTTTTTAAGTCATTTATATCTAAGTTTAAGCCAGCCCTTGTGAGTATAATAATAAGAGCAATTTGTCTTAAATCAGAAGAAATTAATAAAATTTTTTGATCTAATAAATTTAAAGCATAAGGACCAAAAATAATACCTATTAAAAGCATTCCTAATAATCTAGGTAATTTTAATTTATTAAAAATTGTTCCTAAAATTACTCCAAATAAAAAAATTAAGGCCAAACTTAATAGCATCTAAAACACATCCTTTCAATTTAATTAAAAGATTATCATAAATATTTTTTTATTTCAAGGGAAAAATAAATTATATTATGGTATAATAATTTATAAAAAAAATTATATGAGGTGATATAATGAAAAAATATTTAATGTTAATATTAATATTTATTATATGTGGTTTTTCTATATTAGGATCAGAATCTAGAAAAAGTAATAATAAAATAGATAAATTACAGAAAATCAGAAAACTAGACTATAAAAACTTTAAATATTCAGAAACAATTCTATCAGAAGAAGTAAAAAGAAAATGGGATTTAAGTTGTGAAGACTTAGATTGTAAAATCGAATACTTTAGAAGAGATATCCCTAATAAAAAAGAATTTTATTATGAAAAAATAGTTTCTATCCAAAATAATAAAGAAAAAGACAAAATAATAAAAAATATAGTTAAAGGAATGAATAATTTACAAAAAGGAACAGCAGTAACTACTATAATTTCATGGGAAAGTGTATTAATGTTAGAAAATGGAAAAGCATATTATGGAAATGGTCAAAACCAAGAATTTTATATAGTGATAAATAATTTATTGGGTGAAAATTATGATGAAATAGAAGAAGAAATAGAAGGGAAAATATATAGAAAATAAAATATAAATATCAGTTTCAATGAACATTTTTTCAATAGTTTTTTATTGTAAAAAAATATATTAAATGATATAATAAATCGGAAAAAATTAGTAAAAAACGTCTGTAATGTAAAGAATAGGAATTAATTAAAAGGATGTGATGAATGAGTTGGAAAAAAAACTAACTTTATATGGTTTTAACAATCTTACAAAAACTTTAAGTTTTAATATATATGATGTTTGTTATGCGAAGACTGAGAGGGAACAAAAAGATTATATTGCATATATAGACGAACAATATAATTCAGAAAGATTAACAAAAATATTAATTAATGTTGCTGAAATGATAGGAGCTCAAGTTTTAAACATATCAAAGCAGGATTACGACCCTCAAGGAGCTTCTGTAAATATTTTAATAGCTGAAGAAAGGATTGATCCAACTAAAATTGATACATCATGTAATAGAGGAAAACAATTTTTTGATGTAAATATGGAAAGTGATAAAAAAAATAAAAATAATACTGAAAAAACAGAAACAGTACATGCACATTTAGATAAAAGTCATGTTACAGTGCATACTTTTCCTGAATATCATCCTGATAATTCTATATCAACTTTTCGTGTAGATATAGATATAGCTACTTGTGGAGAAATATCACCTTTGAGTACTCTAAATTATCTAATAGAAAGTTTTGATTCAGATATTATAACAATGGATTATAGAATAAGAGGATTTACAAGGGACATATCAGGAAAGAAATTTTTTTCTGACCATAATATAACTTCTATTCAAGATTTTATTGAAATTTCAAAATTAAAAAAATATGATGCTATAGATGTAAACGTATATCAGTCTAATATATTTCATACAAAAATGTTAATAAAAGACATAGTTTTACAAAATTATTTATTTAATCAAGATGTATATGAAATACCTCCAAAAGAAAGATTGGAAATAACTGACAGATTAAGGAAAGAAATGATAGAAATATACAGTGGAATGAATATATATTAGAGATAAAAGATTAATTTTAATTAAGAGGAGGGATAAAAATAGAAAAAGAAATACAAGAAAAAACAATATTATTAGATGCAATGAAAAAGCATTTGTCAAATAGAGTTGTAAGATTTGATGTTCCTGGACATAAAAGCGGAAGAGGTAATAAGGAATTTCGAGATTTTATTGGAATTGAAGCGATGAGAATAGATGTTAATTCGATGAAACCATTAGATAATCTTTGTCATCCAACTTCAGTAATTAAAGAAGCACAAGAAATAGCGGCAATGGCTTTTAGGTCGAAAGAAGCTTATTTTATGGTGAATGGAACAACAGGAGCTGTTCAGGCAATGATAATGTCTTCTTGTAAAGCAGGAGATAAAATAATAGTTCCTAGAAATGTCCATAGAAGCGTTATAAATGCGCTTGTGATTAATGGAGCTATACCAGTATATATAAATCCAGGGTTGAACAAAAAATTAGGAATATCATTAGGTATGTCTATAAAAGATATAGAAAATGCTATAAAAAATAATCCAGATGCAAAAGCAATATTAGTTAATAACCCAACATATTATGGAATTTGTTCCGATTTGAAATCTATAGTAAAATTGGCTCATGAAAACGGGATGCTTGTTTTAGTGGATGAAGCACATGGAGCTCATTTTTATTTTGGTAATAATTTACCTATTTCAGCAATGGATGCAGGAGCGGATATGGCAGCTATAAGCATGCATAAAACAGGTGGTTCTCTTACACAAAGTTCTATATTATTAAGTGGAGAAAGAGTAAATTCAGATTATGTTAGACAGGTAATAAATTTAACTCAGACTACTAGTGCATCGTATCTACTTATGACTTCTCTAGACACTGCCAGAAAAAACTTAAGCTTAAATGGAAAAGAAATATTCGATAAAACTATTAATTTTGCTGAATATTCTAGGACTGAAATTAATAAACTTGGTGGTTATTATGCCTATAGTAAAGAGCTTATAGACGGAGATGCTGTATATGATTTTGATACTACAAAGCTTTCGGTTTATACTAAAAATATTGGTCTTGCTGGAATAGAAGTTTATGATATTTTAAGGGATGATTATAATATACAAATAGAATTTGGAGATTTAGGAAATATTCTTGCAATTATTTCAGCAGGAGATAGAGGGCTTGAAATAGAAAGACTTATCTCTTCTTTAGCAGAAATAAAAAGACTTTATTCTAAAAATACCACAGGAATGTTTGAATATGACTACATATCACCTAATGTAGTTCTCCCACCACAAAAAGCTTTTTATGCTCCCAAAAAAATGATTTCTATAAAAGAAAGTTCAGGATATATAAGTGGTGAGTTTGTTATGGCATACCCTCCTGGAATACCTATAGTTGCCCCTGGAGAAAGAATGACAAAGGAAATAATAGATTATATAATGTATGCAAAAGACAAAGGTTGTCTTTTGACTGGGACAGAAGATATGAATGTGGAAAACATAAATATTGTTTATGAAGAAAATGAAAATGAGGGGAATAAATAATTATGGAATTATGGTATACAGAAGAGCATACGAAAAATGTAAGATTTTCAATAAAAGTTGATAAACAGTTAGTTAGCGTTGAAAGTTTTTTTCAGAGAATAGATATATTTGAATCCAAAGAATTTGGAAGGTTTTTAACTTTAGATGGATTTATGATGCTCACAGAAAAAGATGAATTTATATATCATGAAATGATGGTTCATGTACCAGTAGCAGTAAAAATGGATGCTAAAAAAGTATTAGTAATAGGTGCAGGAGACGGAGGAACTGTAAGAGAAATTGTTAAATATAATACTATTGAACAAATAGATATGGTTGAGATAGATAAGATGGTAGTAGATGTGTGTAGGGAATATTTGCCATTCACGTCTAGTAAATTAGATGATCCTAGAGTAAATTTGTATTTCGAAGATGGGTTAAAATTTGTGAGATCTAAAAAAAATGAATATGATTTAATTTTAGTTGATTCTACAGATCCTTTTGG